>JASLGB010000319.1 GCA_030150315.1 Dokdonella sp.
CGAGCTTGCCGAACACCAGTTCGTCGGAGAGCAGGCGCTTGACGTTTTCCTTGATCACGCGCGACATCAGCCGCGCGCCCATCTGCGGATCGAAGCCGTGCTCGGCCAGCCAGCGGCGGGCATCGGCATCCACGTTCAGCGAGACGTGCTTTTCCTGCAGCTGCATTTCCAGCTCGATCAGGAACTTGTCGACCACGCGCAGGATGTGTTCGAAGTCCAGCGCATTGAACTGCACGATCGCGTCGAGGCGATTGCGGAACTCGGGAGTGAACTGGCGCTTGAGCGCTTCCATCGCGTCGGTCACGTGGCTCTGCTCGACGAAGCCGATGGTGCGCCGCGCCGCGGCCTGGGCACCGACGTTCGTCGTCATCACCACGATGACGTTCTTGAAGTTCGCCTCGCGCCCGTTGGTGTCGGTCAGCGCACCGCGATCCATGATCTGCAACAGCACGTTGTAGACATCCGGATGCGCCTTCTCGATTTCGTCGAGCAGCAACACGCAATGCGGGTGCTTGACGATCTGCTCGGTCAGCAGTCCGCCCTGATCGAAGCCGACGTATCCCGGAGGCGCACGGATCAGGCGCGACACCGAGTGCGGCTCCATGTACTCGGACATGTCAAAACGCACCAGCTCGATGCCAAGCTGCATCGCCAGCTGGCGCGTGACCTCGGTCTTGCCGACGCCGGTCGGGCCGGTCAGCAGGAAATTGCCGATCGGCTTGTCCGGGTTGCCGAGTCCCGAGCGCGCCATCTTGATCGCACTGGTCAGCGCGTCGATGGCGGCGTCCTGTCCGAACACCACCATCTTGAGGTTGCGGTCGAGGTTGCGCAGCACATCGCGGTCGGAGGCCGAAACCTGCTTGGGCGGGATGCGTGCCATGCGCGCGACGATATACTCGATTTCGGGCACGTCGACGCGTCCGCTGCGATCTTTCTCCGGCAGCAGGTGCTGGCGCGCGCCGGCTTCGTCGATCACGTCGATCGCCTTGTCCGGCAGCAGGCGGTCGGCGATGTGCTTGACCGACAGATCCACCGCCGCCTTCAGCGCATCGTTGGTGTATTCGACCTTGTGGTGTTCCTCGAAGCGCGTCTTGAGCCCCTTGAGAATCTCGAAGCTGTCGGCGATGGACGGCTCGACCACGTCGATCTTCTGGAAGCGCCGCGCCAGTGCGCGGTCCTTCTCGAACACGCCGCGGTATTCCTGGAACGTGGTCGAACCGATGCAGCGCAACTCGCCGCTGGCGAGCACGGGCTTGATCAGGTTCGACGCGTCCATCGTGCCGCCGGACGCCGAGCCGGCACCGATGATGGTGTGGATCTCGTCGATGAACAGGATCGCGCCATGCTCCTTCTTGAGCTGGCCGATCACCGCCTTCAAGCGCTTTTCGAAGTCGCCGCGGTACTTGGTGCCGGCGACCAGCGCGCCAAGGTCGAGCGACCAGATCACCGCATCCTTCAGCACTTCCGGCACATCGTTCTCCACGATGCGCCTGGCCAGTCCTTCGGCGAGTGCAGTCTTGCCGACGCCAGCCTCGCCTACGTAGAGCGGGTTGTTCTTCCGGCGGCGACACAGCACCTGGATCGTGCGCTCGATTTCCTCGTTGCGCCCGATCAGCGGGTCGATCTTGCCCAGCCGCGCCTGTTCGTTCAGGTTGACCGCGAATTCGAGCAGCGGATTGGAGCGCGTCTCTTCGCCGCCCTCGCCTTCCTTGCCCGGCTCGCCCGTGCCGGCGGCAGCGCCGTCGGATTCGTGGCCGAGCTTGGCCACGCCGTGCGAGATGTAGTTGACGACGTCCAGCCGCGTGACGTCCTGCTGGCCCAGGAAGTAGACCGCGTGCGAATCCTTCTCGCCGAAGATCGCGACCAGCACATTGGCGCCGGTGACTTCCTTCCGGCCCGATGACTGGACGTGATAGACCGCGCGCTGGAGCACGCGCTGGAACCCGAGCGTCGGCTGCGTATCGCGTTCGTCGCTGGGCGGCAGTATCGGAACGGTTTCGGTAATGATCGAACGCAGGTCGCGCGCGAGTTTGCCGAGGTCGGCATTGCAGGCGCGCAACACGGCGACGGCGGAAGCGTTGTCGAGCAGCGCGAGCAGCAGATGCTCGACGGTCATGAACTCATGCCGCTGCTCGCGTGCATCCTTGTAGCACTGGCCGATGGTGGCCTCGAGATCCTTGCTGAACATGCGAGGGATGCCTCCGTAATTCACTGCGGACGATATGCGGGTGGCCAGGCACGGTTCAATGCAGTGTCCTGCTCCGTGTTCAATGCCTCGACATTGGCGGCGATCGGAGCATTCCGGGGTTCAGGATGCATCCTGAGGCAACCCCGCGAAACCGCCGCTTCGGTGCACGTTTCGATTGTTGACCTCGTCGATGACCTCACCTGTCGCGATTGGACATCAAGACTCAGGTCTTTTCCATCGTGCAGAGCAGCGGATGCTGGTGCGTGCGTGAAAACTCGTTGACCTGGGTGACCTTGGTTTCGGCCACTTCGCGCGTGAATACGCCGCATACGCCCTTGCCGCGGGTATGCACATGGAGCATTACCTGCGTGGCGCGCTCCCGGTCGAGGTTGAAGAAGGTTTCCAGCACAATGATGACGAAATCCATCGGAGTGAAGTCGTCATTGAGCAGGACCACCTTGTACAGCGGCGGACGCGCGATTTCCGGGCGCGACTCTTCCACCGCAAGTCCTTGCAAGTGGTCGGCATGTTGTTCTGGCTGATGCGGCATGAAACTGAACGGCTCCTTTTGTGCGGCGGCAGTATAGCCCCGGTCGCAAAGACACAGATGAAGGCGCAAACACGTGGCGCAAGTGCCATGCGGGCGCCTGATAGACTCGCGCGATGACCAGCAATCCCCTGTCCACGGCCCCTGCGCGGGCCGCTGTCGAAATCGAAGACGTCTGGCGTCCCCATGTGACGGTTGCGACCATCGTTCCCCGCGACGGGCGCTTTCTTCTGGTCGAGGAAATGGCCAGCGCACGCCTGGTGCTGAACCAGCCGGCCGGCCATCTCGAACCCGGCGAAACCCTGGCCGAAGCCGCCATTCGCGAAACCCTCGAGGAAACCGGCTGGGACGTGACCCTGACGGCCCTGCTCGGCGTGCGCCAGTGGCTGGCGCCGAACGGCGAGCATTACCTGCGCTTCACCTTCGGCGCCGAAGCGGTTCGCCATTACCCCGACCGGGCGCTCGACAACGGCATCGTGCGCGCCTGCTGGATGTCGTACGCGGAAATCGTCGCCGAACGCGACCGCCTGCGTAGCCCGCTGGTGCTGGCCTGCCTCGACGACTGGCTAGGCGAGCGGCGCCTGCCTCTGGATGCCGTCGCCACCACCGGGGCCCTGTCG
>JASLGB010000351.1 GCA_030150315.1 Dokdonella sp.
GATGACTGTCCACATCCGCACCTTGCCGGCGCAGCACGTCGCCTTCCTGCGCTACAGCGGGCCGTTCGACGGCGATGGCATTGCCCGCAGCTGGCAGCGTTTCGCCGCGTGGTTCCTGTCGCGCGGCCTGATGCAGCCGCCACGCGAGCGCTACGGCATCACGCTGGACGATCCACGCAACCTGCCGGGCCGAAGCGGCCGCTACGACTGCTGCATCGCGGTCGGCGACGACTTCCAGCCCGAAGGCGAAATCGGCGTGCAGACCCTGGCCGCGGGCACCTGGGCCTGCGCGGAATTTGAGGGCCGCGCCGAGGAATTCGAAGCGGCCTGGGCACGGTTCCACGACCAGTGGCTGCCCGCCAGCGCGTGGCGGCCCGAAGACCGCGCGCCGATGGAGCGCTATCCAGCCGACGCCATTCCCGATTCCGCCACCGGCCGCATCCGCTGCGAGCTGTGCATTCCCGTGCGGCCGCGCTGAGCCGGACGCGCCTACCCGCGCGACCCGGCGCGGTCGACGGGCACGGCCTGCCGTCTCAATCGGCCAGCAGGCTGGCCAGCCGCGCGATGTGCGAAGCGGCCAGTTCCTGCTTGTGCGCCGCGTCCTGCTCGGTATCGCGGCCGGCCCAGTGCAGGTCGTCCGCCGGCAATTCCTTCAGGAAACGGCTCGGCTCGTTGACCAGGATCTCGCCGAAACGCTTCTTGCGCTTGGCATAACTCAGGGCGAGC
Source organism: Dokdonella sp. (assembly GCA_030150315.1). Lineage (GTDB taxonomy): Bacteria > Pseudomonadota > Gammaproteobacteria > Xanthomonadales > Rhodanobacteraceae > Dokdonella_A. Next base: position 727 of record JASLGB010000351.1, read on the forward strand.
TGCTCCTTGGCGCGCGTGATGCCGACATACATCAGGCGCCGCTCCTCCTCGACGCGGCCTTCGGCCAGGCTGCCCTCGTGCGGCAGCATGCCTTCCTCCAGCCCGACCATGAACACGAAGCGGAACTCCAGCCCCTTGGCCGAATGCAGGGTCATCAGGCGCGCCGCATTGCCCGGGTCGTCGCGGTCGCCATGACTGAGCAAGGCCAGCTGCGCGGCGAGGTCGCCGGCACCGCCGTCCTTCCGCATCGCGCGGAACCATTCCGACAGTTCCTTGAGGTTTTCCATGCGCCGCTCGCGCGCACCGGGATCCTTCACCTGCGCCGCGATGTGCTCGGCATAACCGATACGACGGATCAGTTCATCGACCAGCTCGGCCGCCGGCAGGCGCGTCGCCTTCGCCGACAGCTCGCCGATCAGCGTGGTGAAGCCGACCAGTGACGAGGCCGGTCGCCCGGAAAGCTGGCCAAGCACCGAATCGCTGCGAGCGGCCGCCAGCAGGGAAACCTGGCGCGCCGCGGCCAGTTCGCCGAGTTTTTCCAGCGTGGTCGCGCCGATGTCGCGGCGCGGCAGGTTGACCACGCGCAGGAAGGCCGCGTCGTCGTCCGGATTGCTGATCAGGCGCAGGTAGGCCAGCAGGTCCTTGACCTCGGCGCGGTCCAGGAACGCCGTGCCGCCGGTGACGTGGTACGGCACGCGCACGAGGCGCAGCGCCTTTTCCAGCGCACGCGACTGGTGATTGCCGCGATAGAGGATCGCAAACTCGTGCCACGGCGCCTTGTGCTTCTCGGCCAGATGCGCGATCGCGCCGGCAACGCACTCGGCCTCGTGCTCGTCGTCGCGGCATTCCAGCACGCGGATCGGCGGCCCTTCGCCCTGCTCGCTCCACAGGCGCTTCTCGAAGACGTGGTCGTTGTTGGCGATGACCGCGTTCGCCGCGCGCAGGATGCGCCGCGCGCAGCGGTAGTTCTGCTCCAGCTTCACCACGCGCAGCTTCGGATAGTCGCGCGACAACTCGGCGAGGTTCTCCGGGTTCGCGCCGCGCCAGGCGTAGATCGACTGGTCGTCGTCGCCCACCGCCGTAAACATGCCGCGCTCGCCGGCCAGCAGCCGGACCAGCTGGTACTGCGCGCCGTTGGTGTCCTGGTACTCGTCCAGCAACAGATAGCGCAGCCGCTCGCGCCACGCCTCGCGCGCCTCCGCATCGCGTTCCAGCACCGCCAGCGGCAGGCGGATCAGATCATCGAAATCGACCGCGTTGAACGCGGCCAGACGGCGCTGGTATGCGTCGTAGATCGCCGCCGCCTCGCGCTCGCGCGCACTGGTCGCGCGCTCCGCCGCCTGCTCCGGCGTCAGGCCCTCGTTCTTCGCGCGCGAAACCAGCGACTGCAACGCGAACAGCACGTCGGACTTGGCATTCTTCGGCGCCAGATCCTTCACGATGCCCTGGCTGTCGTCCGCATCCAGAATCGAAAAGCCGCGGCGCAGGTTCGCGCGCGCATGCTCGATCTGCAGGAACTTCAGCCCGAGCGCGTGGAACGTGCACACGGTCAGCCCTTCCGCCGCATCGCCGGACACCAGCTTGCCGACGCGCTCGCGCATCTCGCGCGCGGCCTTGTTGGTGAAGGTGATCGCGGCAATCTTCGACGCCGCCAGATTCCGGCGGCGGATCAGGTACGCGATCTTCTCGGTGATCACGCGCGTCTTGCCCGAACCCGCGCCGGCCAGCACGAGCAGAGGGCCGTCGCAGTACTCGACGGCTGCACGCTGTTGGGGATTCATGCTCATCGGCACGATTCTGACGCCTGCGCCCCCGCGCCGACAGCTTGACAACACGCGCCGCGGCCACCGAACCGCCCGCGCCCCTCGCAAAAACCGCTCACCGCGAAATCCCTGCAGCGCCGAAGCACGCCGCACCGCGATTCCACCGATTGCGACTGCGACGATCGTAACGCGAGTACGCCCCCGCACCGGTCAGCCGCCACCGCCGTTGAACCGGCCCGATATCGACCCGTTTACAGGCATAAGCCCTGCAACGCCCTCGCTTGCGGGAAACAGCGCCACCCGGCTGAGCCGGCTTTATAACGTCAGATCACCAAAAACCACGGAGTTATTGAACTAACCGGCTTGACCGCAACCGCGCAATCCGCCGAGCATCCCTGTTGCACCTCGGTTTCGGGGTATATACCGAACTATGTCTTTAGTTGAGATCACCATGGTCAACCGAAGAGGTCTCCAAAGCGTGCACGAAGAGGCAGTTCTTCAGCACTTCAAAGCGTATCTAGAATCTCAAGGGTCAACTCTCGAAATCCTGCACCGACCGAATCCGCCAGAAGCCATCGTCGATATGGATGGAGAAAGAACATGGATTGAAATAACAGATGCATACTTGGATAAAAAGCACGCAATAGGATTGACATCCAGCGCTTGTGAAGACGTTGAGCACATACCAGATGACGGGCGACTTGTTGTCGACCCTGATGAAAAAAATCTCAGTCGCTCTCCACTCGGTAATCGAAGCGAAATATGACAAGAATTCTATGCGCAGAATCTCAGCAGACTTGGGGCCAGGAATTCTGCTTGTCGGTGTGTTCACGCCTTTTACAACTGCCGAAGAGGTGGTGAACGCTGAAACAATTTCTATTTCAGAGTTGATCTCGACAAAGCCTGACAAGGTTTTCAGAACGATC
>JASLGB010000086.1 GCA_030150315.1 Dokdonella sp.
GCCCGAGCGACCACGTCGGCGATAATGTCATCGCGTTCGACGATCCGTTCCTGCGGCATCGTGCGCGTACCTCCCCGTTGCGCCTTCTGATCGCTGACGACCAGCCGGTGAACATCACCGTATTGCGTGGCCTGCTCGAAAAAGCCGGGCATGCGGTCGTGGCTGTGGGCAGCGGCGAGGAGGCGCTCGCGCAGATCGAATGCGCCAGTTTCGATGCGGTGATCATCGACCTGCACATGCCGGGCCTTGGCGGTCTCGACGTCCTGCGTCAGGCGCGCGTGATGCAGGCAGGCCGCGAGCAGACGCCGTTCATCGTGCTGACGGCGGACGCCACGCGTGAAACCCTGATTGAATGCGAACGCGCGGGCGCGCGCATGTTCCTGACCAAGCCGGTGTCTTCGCGCCGCCTGCTCGACGTGCTGGCGACGGTGGTGTCTGGCGAGGGTCCGGCAAAGGGCGTGCCCAAGCCTTCGGCCACCGCGAGGCTGGAAATCCAGCCGAGGCAGGAGGTGGTTTCCGGCACGGTCCTGCAGGACCTTTCCGAGCTTGGACTCGGCGACGGGTTCATCGAGCTGTTCGTCGACGAATGCCTGCGCGATGCGCTGCGGGTAATCGGCGAAGCCGAGCGCAATGGCGCGCAAGGCAACTGGGACGGTTTTCGCGACGACTGCCACGCCTTGAAGGGCATCGCCAGCAACATGGGAGCAGAGCAGCTGGCAGCGGCAGCCTCCGACGCGATGCGCCTGGCCAATGCGCGGCTGCCGTCGGAATGGCAGCCGCGCCTGCTGGTCTTGCGCACGAGGCTGGATGCGGCGCGTGCCGCCCTGCGCGAACGCAGTGCGGCAGCGGAGCGGGGCATCGAGCCCGATCGTCGCTGAGCCGGCGTGACCGTCCCGGCCTGGGACTCAGGGCAGCGCGGTGGCCGGTAGCGGAACGATGTTCGTCGGTGCCGCTTTGGCGGTGGGGCGGCGAACCTGCGCACGAACCAGGCGTTCCATAGTGCGCAAGGATTTCTCGCCCAGCTGCAAGGCGGTGTCGACCCAGATTTCGGTGATGCGCATCAGTTCCTCGAGCACGACCGGCTGGCTCGCGTCGCGCACGCGATCCATCGCCACGCGCGCATGCGGGATGCGTCGGTTGCGCCGGATGCAATCGTGCACCGCGCAGACGCCTTCACCTTTGGCAACCAGTACGTCGACCAAGCCGAGTTTGTACAGCTCGTCACTGCTGTAGATGTTCCCGCTCAGCATCATTTCCTCGGCCAGTTTCGGGGACACGCGCTTGCACAGGAACGACCAGGCGCCCATGCCGGGGAAAAGGTCGAACAGGACTTCGGGGAATCCCATGCCGACGCCACTTTCGGCGACGATGGTCTGGCACGACAGGGCGGCTTCGAAGCCGCCGCCCAGCGCATCGCCCTGCACCAGCGCGATGCTGTGCACGCGACGGCCCTGGTGGGCGTGGAACGCAAACACGCCTTCCACGCATTGGCGCGCATAGGCGAGCAGGTGCTTGCGGTTGCGCTCGCGGATCAGGCGGCTGAACAGGTCGAGGTCACCGCCGAGATTGAAGACATCCGCGTCGGAAGCAAGCACGAGGTGGCTCAGGTAGGATCGCTCGGAGGCATCGCTGCGCGTTATCTGCTCGGCTGTCGCGCGCTGGTACTCGCGGATTTCCTTGATCAGTGCAGGACTGAAGCAGGCGCGGTAGCCATTGACTGGAACGCGATTTGCATGCATGAAGCACCAATAGGCATCCTCTGCCGGGTCATGCATCGTGCGGAGAAGTTGAAAATCGTCGTCGCGTCGGAAAGCATCTGCAGGAATCATTGGGCAGTACCCCTGAAAAAGGATGCCGCTCTAGGATCGCTGGCCGAGCGGCGGACGCTCTGCACCCCATCAGTGCCCCACGGGAATGAGGCGATCTGTTCCAGTCTAGCGCAAGTGGCACGTGGCTCCGCCAGTGCATTCCGAGCGATCAGGGATGTGTTTGCAAAAACGGGAAGGAAGGCGAAGGTCGCCGGGAACGTGATTTTCGGAAGGGTGAAATGAGCAATCAATTCAATCAGGTATCCAACAGGCCCGCGCGCATGTGGATCCGCTCCGCGGTTCTCATGAGTCGCGGCGGAAATGCCTGGAGCAGCGAGATCGAGAACATTTCAGCGACCGGCGTGCTGGTCGGAAGGCCGGCCGACTGGAACGGAAACATCGGCGACTGCTACGTGCTGGACATGCTGATCGGCGATTCGCTCGATCTGCATCTGGAAGCGCGCGTGGCGCGCATTACCGATGACTGCCTCGGTTTTGCGTACGAGCGCATTCCGGAGGATCGCGAGACGCTGTTGTGGAATCTGCTCGGTGATTATGCCGACAAGCTTGAGCCGTATATCGCAGATTGATTGACCGGCGGCGGGCCGGTTTCCCGCCGCCGGCCCTGCATCAGGCCGTTGCGCTCGGCGCCGGCGCGTCGCGCAGCTCGCGGCGCAGGATCTTGCCAACGTTGGTTTTCGGCAGCGAATCGCGGAATTCGACCGATTTCGGCACTTTGTAGCCGGTCATGTTGGCCTTGCAGTATTCGCGCACCGTCTCGGCGGTGAGGGCCGGGTCCTTCTTCACGATGACCAGCTTCACGGCCTCGCCGGATTTTTCGTCCGGGATGCCGACCGCGGCCACTTCCAGCACCCCCGGCATCTGAGCGACGACGTCTTCGATTTCGTTCGGACACACGTTGAAGCCGGACACGAGGATCATGTCCTTCTTGCGATCGACGATGTAGACGAAGCCGTGCTCGTCCATGCGTGCGATGTCGCCGGTGCGCAGCCAGCCGTCCTTCGACAGCACTTTGTCGGTTTCCTCCGGGCGCTGCCAGTACCCGCGCATCACCTGCGGTCCCTTTACGCACAATTCACCGCTGTGACCGATCGGCAAAGCCGCACCGTCGTCGTCCAGGATGGAGATGTCGGTGGACGGAATCGGCAGGCCGATCGAACCGTTGTATTCGGGTATGTCGAGCGGATTGATGCACACGGCAGGGCAGGTTTCGGTCAGGCCGTAGGCTTCGGCCAAGGTGCAGCCAGTGACCTTTTTCCAGCGCTCCGCAACGGCGCGCTGCACGGCCATGCCGCCACCGAGCGTCAGGCGCAGCTTCGAAAAGTCGACGTTCTCGAATCCTGTCGTGTTGAGCAGGCCGCCGAACAGCGTATTGACGCCGGTGAGCGCGGTGAATCCGCTGGACTGGATGGTCTTGACGAATCCGGGCATGTCGCGCGGATTGGTGATGAGGTGGTTGAAGCCGCCGACGCGCGCGAACACGAGGAAGTTCGCCGTCAACGCGAAGATGTGATAGAGCGGCAGCGCGGTGATGACGACTTCCTCGCCTTCGCGCATGTTCGGGCTGATCCATGCATGCGCCTGCAACATGTTGGACACCATGTTGCGATGGGTCAGCATGGCGCCCTTGGCCACCCCGGTCGTACCACCGGTGTACTGCAGGAAGGCGATGTCGTCCGAGCCGACCTCGGTCTTGGGACGCTGCGAGCGAACACCACGCTTCAGCGAATCGTTCAATCGGAGCTCAGACCGTGTCAAGTA
>JASLGB010000124.1 GCA_030150315.1 Dokdonella sp.
TGGGCTACCGCATCGGTTTCCAGCATGTGGCGTCTGGGCCGATGGTGCGTTCGTCCTATCATGCCGACGAGATGGCGCATGCCGCCGGCGTCGTGCAGGTGGCATGAGTCGAATGGATTCCGGCGGCCGCCGGATTGAAGGAAGTCCAAGGCACCCGTTGCCGGAGAATTTCATGCGGAAGTTGCTGTTGACCCTTGCGCTGGGCGCCTTGATCGCACCGGCCTTCGCCAAGCCCTCGCCGGACGCGGCCGCGCCGCTGCTGAAGGCAACGCCATCGCAGGCCGAGGCCGCGGTGTGGGCCACGCGCTTCCTGACACGCTTCCATTACAAGCCGACGCCGCTCGACGATGCGATGTCGCAGAAGATCTACAAGCGCTATCTCGAGTCGCTCGATGGCGACAAGCTGTTTTTCCTGCAGTCGGACGTCGACCGCTTCGAGGCCTGGAAGGACAAGCTCGACGACGCGATCTACGACCAGGATCTGACCGCGCCCTACGCGATCTTCAACGTGTACCAGCAGCGCGTCGTCGATCGCGTCACGCAGGCGCGCGCCTTGCTGGCCAAGGGCTTCGACTTCTCCGCCGACGAAAGCTACGACTACGACCGCGAAAAGGCGGCCTGGGCGAAGGATTCCGCCGAGCTTGACGACCTCTGGCGCAAGCGCGTCAAGAACGACTGGCTGCGCCTGAAACTGGCCAACAAGCCGGACAAGGACATCCGCGAGACGCTGGACAAGCGCTATGCGAACTATCTCGACCGCGTGCGCCAGCTCAACAGCGAGGACGTGTTCCAGACGTTCATGAACGCGTACGCGTCCTCGATCGAGCCGCATACCAACTACCTCGGCCCGCGTGCGTCGGAGAACTTCGACATCGCGATGAAGTTGTCGCTGGAAGGCATCGGTGCGGTGCTGCAGCGTGACGAGGACTACACCGCGATCCGCGAGATCGTGCCCGGCGGCCCGGCCGGCCTCTCCGGCAAGCTCAAGGTGGGCGACCGCATCGTCGGCGTTGGCCAGGGCGAGGACGGCCCGATCATTGACGTGGTCGGCTGGCGCCTGGACGACGTGGTCGACAAGATCCGCGGCGCCAAGGACACCGTGGTGCGGCTGGAAGTGCTGCCCGCCGATGCCGGCCCCGACGGCAAGCACGTGACCATTGCGCTGGTGCGCAAGAAGGTCAGCATCGAGGAGCAGGCCGCCAAGAAGTCGATCATCGACGTCAAGGACGGCGCGCGTGCGCACCGTATCGGCGTCATTTCGTTGCCCACCTTCTACCAGGACTTCGAGGCGCGCCGCCGCGGCGACCGCGACTACCGCAGCGCCACGCGCGATGTGGAGAAACTGCTGGGCGAGCTGAAGGCCGACAAGGTCGATGGTGTGCTGATCGACCTGCGCAACAACGGCGGCGGCTCGCTGGCCGAGGCGACCGACCTGACCGGCCTGTTCATCGACAAGGGGCCGGTGGTGCAAGTGCGCAACGCGAATGGCCAGATCGAGGTCGAAAGCGACAAGCGCGGCGGCATGGCCTGGGATGGCCCGCTCGGTGTCCTCGTCAACCGCGCTTCCGCCTCGGCGTCGGAGATTTTCGCGGCGGCGATCCAGGACTACGGTCGCGGCGTCGTCATCGGCGAGCCGACCTTCGGCAAGGGCACGGTGCAAAACCTGATCAATCTCGACGAGGTCGCGCGCAATGAGAAGCCGACCTTTGGCGAGGTCAAGATGACCATCGCGCAATTCTTCCGCATCGATGGCGGATCCACCCAGCTGCGCGGCGTCACGCCGGATATCAGCTTCCCGCTGACGGTCGATGCCAAGGACTACGGCGAATCGAGCTACGAGAACGCGCTGCCGTGGACCTCGGTGCCCCCGGCGAAGTACGAGCGCGTGGCCGACATCAAGTCGGTCGTGCCGAGCCTGATCGAGCGACACGAGGCGCGCGTCGCCAACAACGTGGAGTGGAAGAACTTCGAGGCCGACCTCGCCGACGTGCGCAAGCTGCGCGCGGAAAAAACCGTGTCCCTGAACGAAACCGTTCGCCGCAAGGAGCGCGACGAGCAGGAGGCCAAGCGCAAGGCGCGCGATCTCGCCAGCACGGCCACGCCGGCGCAGGATCCAGCCGCCAAGACTGTCAGCGAGATCCACGAAAAGGCCGGTCTCGTGAAACGCGGCAGCGCGGCCGATTCCGATCAGGAAGCCGTTACCGACACCAAGCCGCCGGCGGACAAGAAGGCCGACGCGGCTTCCGCGAAGGATGAGGCTGCCCTGATGCAGGACGATGGCCTGCAGCCGGACGAGCGCAGCTTGCGCAGCGACCTCGCGCGCGAGAAGAAGGCCAAGGACAAGCCGGACATCGTGCTCGACGAGGCCGCGCACATCCTGTCCGACGAGATCGATCTGATCCGCAAGGACGACAAGCTCGCCGCGCGCGTGCTGCCTTACGGTGTCGTGCCGGTGCCGATGGACTGAGGTTCCGTGTCCGGGACACTTCCGGCCACCCGTCCCGGTCAGCCGTTCCCTTCGATGCCGCCGTCAGGCGGCATCGTCGTTTGCGCCTGCGGAAAACCGGAAGCTCATCGCGGTTGTGGGCAAGAAAACCCGGCGCGCCGGTTACGGCTGCCGGGTTCGATGCCTCAACGGCTGCCGTAACGCTGCAGCAGGTAGGCGAAGAATGCGCGCAGGCCCTGCGCCTCGCCGCCGCGCGGATGACCGGGTTTGTCCGAGTCGTTCCACGAATAGACGTCCAGATGCGCCCACGCCTGCGTCTCGGGCACGAAGCGTTCCAGATACAGCGCTGCCGTCACGGCGCCGGCATGGCGCGACGCGCCGGAATTGGCGAAGTCGGCGACGTGCGAGTCGAGCATGCTGCGGTACGGACGCCACAGCGGCAGGCGCCAGAGCGGGTCGTGCGTCGCGCGCGCGGCATGGAGCAGGCCGTCGGCGAGATCGTCGCGATTGGCGAACAAGGCCGGCAATTCCGGGCCGAGCGCGATGCGCGCAGCGCCGGTCAGGGTGGCGAAATCGAGGATCAGGTCGGGCTTGAGCTCGCTCGCGTAGTCCAGTGCATCGCACAGCACGAGGCGGCCTTCGGCGTCGGTGTTGTCGATCTCGACGGTGTGGCCGGCGCGGGTGGTGACGACTTCGCCCGGGCGCAGCGCGTTGCCGGCGATCGCGTTCTCCACCGCCGGAATCAGCACCGTCAGGCGCACCGGCAGTTTCGCCGCGAGCACGAGGCTGGCGAGTCCGATCGCGTGCGCGGCGCCGCCCATGTCCTTCTTCATCCAGCGCATGCCGTCGGCGCCCTTGATGTCGAGGCCGCCGGTGTCAAAACACACGCCCTTGCCGATCAGAACCAGATGCGGCGCGTCGGCCGGCCCGTGCGTCAGTTCGGCCAGGCGCGGCGCACGATGACTGGCGCGGCCGACGGCGTGGATGGTGCGGAAGCCCGCGGCCAGCAACTCGTCGCCGACCCATTCGCGGTACTGCGCGCCATGGCGCTCGGCCAGGCTGCGCAGGGCGCCGGCCAGCTCCGCCGGGCCCATGTCCTCGGTCGGCGTGTTGATGAGGTCGCGCACCTGGCAGGCGGCTTCGACGAAGGGCGCGACGCGCGCGGCGGTGGCGGCGTCCAGCACCAGACGCGCAGCTTCGCGCTTGGCCTTCTTGTAGCGCGTGAAGCGGTAGGCTCCGAGCGCCCAGCCGAGTGCGGCGTCGGCGACATCCAGCGCGATGCCGCGCGGGTCGAGCCGGTAATCGCCCGGCGGCAGGCTCAGCGGCAGCGCGGCCAGTGCGAACACCGGATCGCGCGGTTCGCAGCCGGCGAGCACGGCGCCGGCCTTGCCGTCGGCGCCGGGCAGCACGACGAAACGTCCGGCTTCGCCGGAAAAATGATGGGCTTCGCACCAGCGCACGGCGGTGTCGCCGAGCGCGCCGGTGATGGCGGAATAGCGGTCGCGGTCGAGCACGATCAGCGGAGTCGCGTGACCGGCTTCGGAGTCGGTGATCCAGGCGTCCATGGGCATCCTTCGGAAGTGGGGTGACAAGGCCGGCGCGCGCGGCTTCGGCGCGTCCGGTTTGTAAATCTGCTGGCGTGGCGCTCGATCCAGCGCGCGAGTTCGGCGAGG
>JASLGB010000322.1 GCA_030150315.1 Dokdonella sp.
GCAGCAGGCGCTTCAGCTGGATGATCGGGCCGAGTCCGGAAAGCTGCAGGAACAAAAGGTGCGCGTCCTCGCCGATTTCGGGGTTGGCCGTCATCAAGCCGAAGTCGGTGTAGAGGCGCGAGGTGACCTGGTGGTAGTTGCCGGTCGACAGGTGCACATAGCGGCGCAGCGCACCGTTTTCGCGGCGCACGATCAGCAGCATTTTCGCGTGCGTCTTGTAGCCGACCACGCCATAGACCACCTGCACGCCTGCCTCCTGCAGGCGATTGGCCAGACGCAGGTTGGCTTCCTCGTCGAAGCGCGCGCGCAGCTCCACCACGACGGTCACGTCCTTGCCCTGGCGTGCGGCCTCGACGAGGTGATCGACCAGCGGTGAATTGGTGCCGACGCGATACAGCGTCTGCTTGATCGCCAGCACGTCCGGATCGACGCTGGCCTCGCGCACCAGCTCCATGACCGTGGCGAACGATTCGAACGGATGGTGCAGCAGGATGTCGCGTTCGCCGATCGCCTCGAACAGGCTTTGTTCCTCGATCACTGCCGTCAGCAGCTTCGGGGTGAACGGCGGAAACTTGAGGTCGGGCCGGTCGATCTGGTCGTACACCGCATTGATGCGATTGACGTTGACCGGGCCTTCGCAGCGGAATACCTCCGGCTCGGTCAGTTCGAAGTTCTGCATCAGCATGTCCGCGATTGCCTTGGGGCAGTTGTCGGCGACTTCCAGCCTGACCGCCCTGGCATAGCCGCGCCCCTTCAGCTCGTCGCGCAGCGCCAGCGCGATGTTCTGCACTTCGTCCTCGTCCACCACCAGTTCGCTGTTGCGCGTGACGCGGAACTGGTACGAACCCTTCACCTGCATGCCGGGGAACAGCTCGTCCATGAATTCGTGCAGCACGCTGGACAGGAACACGAAGTCATACGGCGAGTCGGCCACTTCCGCCGGCATGCGGATGATGCGCGGCAGCGAGCGCGGTGCGCGGACCAGCGCCATGTGACCCTCGCGCCCGAAAGCGTCCCGGCCGTGCAGCACGACGGCAAGGTTCAGGCTCTTGTTGAGGATGCGAGGGAACGGATGCGCCGGATCGAGGCCGAGCGGCGACAGCACCGGCAGGATCTCGTTGCGGAAATAGCCTTGCAGCCAGCGACGCTGCTTTTCGCTCCAGCCGTCGCGCTTGGGAAAGCAGATGCCTTCCTTCTCCAGTTCCGGCAGCAGCGTTCCGTTCCAGAAGTCGTACTGCGCCGTGACCAGCGTCAGCGCGCGCTCGCGAATGCGTACCAGCGCCTCTGCCGGCGGCATCGCGTCGGGGCCGGGGCGTGGCTCGTTGAGGCTGAGCTGTTCGCGCAGGACCGCCACGCGCACCTCGAAGAACTCGTCGAGGTTGGTGCACGAGATGCACAGGTAGCGCAGGCGCTCGAGCAGAGGAACGCTGGGGTCCTCGGCCTGTGCCAGTACGCGGAAATTGAACTCCAGTTGCGCCAGTTCCCGATTGAGGAAAAGGGTGGGGTCTTTGAGGTCCGGCATGGGCACGTCACGATTCATGAGGGTTACTGGATGAGTGCCCGCTGGGCGGCGCGCTCGTTGGCCTGCAGCGGCGTGAACCCTTCGCGTTCCGCCAGGGATTGGCCTTCGTCGGACAGCACGAAGGCCAGGAATTGCGATGGCAACTGCGCCAACGGACCATCCGTTGGCCGATTCACGTACAGGTACAAGGTACGCGAAAGCGGGTAGCGGCTTTGCTCGACGGCAGCGCGCTCCGGCAGCGTGCCGATATCGGTGTCGGTGCGCGCGACAGCCAGCGCCTTCACGCGCGCGTTGACGTAGCCTGCGCCGGCGTAGCCGATCGCTTCCCGATTCGTGGCGACGGTGGCGACGACGGCGCCGTTGCCGGGCCATGCGAGTACGTCCGCCCGGTAGTGGCCGCCGCACAGGGCGCTTTCGCGGAACAGCTGCGCGGTGCCGGAGGCGTCGTTGCGGCCGCTGGCAAGTATGCGCAGGCCGGCCAGTTTCGGCGTGTCGATGCCCAGTTCGTTCCAGCGCCGCAGCGGCGCAGCGCTGCCGCAGCGCAGGTCGCTGGAATAGATCGCATCGATCTGCGCCAGCGTGATGCGCTGCAGGGGATTGTCCGGGTGGACGAATACCGCGATCGCATCGTGGGCCACCTGCACGCCGGTCGGTGCGTGGCCGTGTCGCGCGCGGAACTGCTCGATCTCCGCGCCGCTCATCGGCCGGCTCATCGAGCCGAAATCGGCGGCGCCTTCGATCAGCGCGGCCGGCGTGCTGGCCGATCCGGCGGCCTGAACCTCGATCAGCACGTGCGGATGGCGGGTACGGAACGTTTCGGCCCAGCGCGCGACCAGCACGCTGGCCGTGTCGGAGCCGACACCGGTCAGCCGGCCAGCAGGCTCGGCGGCCTGTGCGCCGAGGTAGGGCACGGCCAGCGCGATGCAGGTCAGCCAGGCGATGGCGCGCGCCGTCATGGCGCTTCCGTGACGACCGATGCCTCGACCATGCGTTCGTCGCCGAAGACGCACGCGAACGTGCTGCCCGCGCCGGGCTCGCTGTGGATTTCCAGATGCGCCTGATGCAGCTGCAAGACGTGTTTGACGATCGACAGGCCGAGGCCGGTGCCGCCGCTGTTGCGCGAGCGACTGGTGGAGACGCGATAGAAACGTTCCGTCAGGCGTGGCAGATGCTGCGCGGGGATGCCGGGGCCGGTGTCGATCACTTCCATTCGTGCACCGTCGTTGTCGCGCCGCCAGCGCAGCGTGATGCGGCCGCCGGGTGGCGTGTGCCGCACCGCATTGCTGACCAGGTTGGAGAACGCGCTGTGCAATTCCTGGATCGAGCCGAGCAGATCGCGCGAGTCGATCTGCTCGACAACGACCTCGTGCCCACCGTGGCTGAGCGCGAGCGCTTCGCGCCGCAGCGAATCCAGCAGCGGTCGCAGGCGCACGCGCTCCTGTGCGAGCTCGCCTTGCGCCTCCAGTCGGGACAAGGTCAGCAGGTCCTCGACGATGCGCGTCATGCGCCGCGACTGGCTGCGCAGTTCCTCCAGGATGGGTTCGTATTCCGGCATTTCGTCCGGCTCGATCATGTCGAGATAGCCGTGCACGACGGTCAGGGGCGTGCGCAACTCGTGCGAGACATTGGCCACGAAATCGCGCCGCACCTGCTCCAGACGCATGAGTTGGCTCACGTCGCGCGCAACGAGCAGGAACTGGTCGTTGGCATAGCGGATCAGGTGCAGGCTGAGGCGCACGTTCTCGTCGATCGGTGCAGGCAGGTCGGCCAGCGGCTCGGCCGAGTCGGACATCAGCCACTAG
>JASLGB010000327.1 GCA_030150315.1 Dokdonella sp.
GTCCGGCTCGTGCAGCACGATGCCAAGGGGAAGATCGTCGTCGCGGCGCCGCGCGAGAAACGCGGCGACCATCGACTCGCCCTGCTCGACCATTTCCGTCTGCAATGCCTGCCGCTGCCCATTGATCTCCGACAGTTCCGCGGCGAGACGATCGGCGCGCGCAGCATCGTCGGTGAGCAGGCATTCGATGCCCAGGCTCATGTCTTCAAGGCGCCCCGCCGCGTTCACGCGCGGCCCGATGGCAAAGCCCAGATCCGCGCCGATGGCGCGCGCGGGATCGCGCCGGGACGCGCGGAACAGCGCCGCGATGCCGGCACAGCCACGCCCTTCGCGGATACGACGCAAGCCGGCGGCCACAAGGATGCGGTTGTTCGCATCCAGCGGCACCAGATCGGCCACCGTGCCGAGCGCGACCAGATCCAGCAGGGACGCCAGATCCGCGCGCTTGCGGTCGCCGGGCTGCCCGCTCCTGCCGCCCTGCAGGCGCGCGCGCAGCGCGACCAGCAGATAGAACACGACGCCGACGCCGGCCAGCGCCTTGCTCGGGAACGCATCGCCATCGAGGTTTGGATTGACGATAGCCTCAGCCGCGGGCAATTCCGCGCCGGGAAGATGATGATCGGTGATCAGCACGCGGATGCCGTGCGCGTTCGCGGCAGCAACGCCAGCGAGGCTGGCGATGCCGTTGTCGACCGTCAGGATCACGTCCGGCGCCTGTTCGGCGACCAGCGATTCGACCAGTACCGGCGACAGCCCATAGCCTTCGCGCGCGCGGTTGGGCACGCGCTAACCGACGCGGCGCGCACCCCGCAGGCGCAGGCCGCGCACCGCGACGGCCGTGCCGGTCGCACCATCGGCATCGAAATCGCCGACGACGCAGACGGACAGATCCCGCGCGATCGCGTCGGCGAGCAGATCGCAGGCGCGATCCAGACCGCCCAGCGAAGCGGGCGCGGCCAGATCCGCCAGCCGCGCCTTTTCCAGATCGTCCGGAACCAGCCCGCGCATCGCGTAGACCCGCGCGAGCAGCGGGTGCATGTCGGCCGGCCAGCCGCGAAGGTCGACGCGATCGCGTCGACGGATTTCGATGGCGCTCATGGAGCTGCAGGCATCGACGCGGTGTCGATCCGAGACGGAAACCGCCTCACGCGCGAGCGAACTTCACCCATTCCTGGTCAGGTCTCGTAGCGAACGGAGAGGATTTCGTAGTTGCGCGTGCCGTTCGGCGCGATGAACTCGAAACTGTCGCCCTCGCTCTTGCCGATCAGCGAGCGGGCGATCGGCGACGACACCGAGATCAGCGACTGCTTGATGTCGGCCTCGAGGTCGCCCACGATCTGATAGGTAACCTCGTCGCCCGAATCCTCGTCGGCCAGCTCGACAATCGCACCGAACACGATGCGCTTGCCTGCATTGAGCCGCGAGACATCGATGACCTCGGCGTTGGACAAGGCCGCCTCCAGCTCACCGATGCGCCCCTCGATGAAGCCCTGCATCTCGCGCGCGGCGTGATACTCGGCGTTTTCCTTGAGGTCGCCGTGGGCTCTCGCCTCGGCGATCGCGGCGATGATGCGCGGACGTTCTTCGCTCTTCAGACGATCCAGTTCGGTGCGCAAGCGCTCCGCGCCCTTCTTCGTCATCGGTGGTCGATTCATGCCAACTCCCGGTGCAGTTCCTGCAAGCTGTGTACCTCCGCGCTGCCGCGGTAGTCGAGGGAATGCAGCAGCGCCTTCGCGCCGCTGACGGTGGTTGAGTAGGTGACGCGCTGCTGCAAGGCCTCGCGCCGGATGGAGAACGAGTCGGCGATGGCCTGCTTGCCTTCGGTCGTGTTGACGATGAAGGCGATCTCGCCGTTCTTGATCAGGTCGACGACGTGCGGACGCCCTTCCAGCACTTTGTTGATGCGCTCACAGGCGATGCCGTGGCTGGTCAGGAACGCATGCGTGCCTTCCGTCGCCACCACGCTGAAACCGCGGCGCAGCAGATCGCGCGCGATATCGAGCGCCAGGGTCTTGTCCGAATCGCGCACCGAAATGAAGGCCTTGCCCGGCTGCGGGGCATTGATGCCGGCCGCCTCGTGGGCACGCGCGAACGCGGCCCCGAAACTGCGGCCAACGCCCATGACTTCGCCGGTCGAGCGCATTTCCGGACCGAGGATCGGATCCACGTTCTGGAACTTCAGGAACGGGAAGATCGCTTCCTTCACCGAGTAGTAACTCGGCACTACTTCCTGCGTCGCGCCCTGTGCCGCCAGCGACTGGCCGACCATGCAGCGCGCGGCGATCTTCGCCAGTGCGACGCCGGTCGCCTTGGCCACGAACGGCACCGTGCGTGAGGCACGCGGATTGACCTCGAGCAGGAACACCTGGTCGCCCTGGATCGCGAACTGCGTGTTCATCAGGCCGACCACGTTCAGCTCGCAGGCGAGCTGGGCCACCTGACGGCGCAGTTCGGCCTGGATTTCCGGCGACAGCGAATAGGGCGGCAACGAGCAGGACGAGTCGCCCGAGTGCACGCCGGCCTCCTCGATGTGCTCCATCACGCCGCCGATCAGCACCTGGCCATCGGCATCGGCAACTACGTCGACATCGACTTCGCCGGCGTGGTCCAGGAAGCGATCGAGCAGCACCGGCGAGGAATCGGACACGCGCACGGCATCGCGGATGTAGCGCGCGAGGTCGACATCGTCGTG
>JASLGB010000339.1 GCA_030150315.1 Dokdonella sp.
GCGCGGCGCCGGGTTCAGCAGGTTCGTCTCAAGCCGTGGTGAATTGCTCGCCGAGATAGACCCGGCGCACTTCCGGATCGTCCAGCACCGCCTGGGGCGTGCCCTCGAACAGGACCTCGCCGCCGGAGATGATCGAGGCGCGGTCGCAGATGTCCAGCGTCTCGCGGACGTTGTGGTCGGTGATCAGGACGCCGATGCCCTGGCCTTTCAGATACAGGATCACCTCCTTGATGTCGGCGATCGCCAGCGGGTCGATGCCGGCGAAGGGCTCGTCCAGCAGCATGAAGGCGGGATCCGCCGCCAGCGCGCGCGCGATCTCCACGCGACGGCGCTCGCCGCCGGAAAGGCTGACGCCTTTCTGGTCGGCGATGTGTCCGATCTGCAGGTCGTCCAGCAGGGTTTCCAGTTCCGCTGCGCGGCCATCGGCGTCGAGGTCGTCGCGCAGCTCCAGGATGGCCAGGATGTTGTCGGTCACGCTGAGCCGGCGGAAGATCGAGGCTTCCTGCGGCAGGTAGCCGACGCCGAGCCGCGCACGCGCGTGCATCGGCAGCAGGGTCACGTCGCGATCGTCGAGGCGGATCGATCCGCCGTCCCCGGCGACCAGTCCCACGACCATGTAGAAGCATGTCGTCTTGCCGGCGCCGTTCGGGCCGAGCAGGCCGACGACTTCGCCCTCGCCGAGCTGGAACGAGAAGTCACGCACGACCGGCCGGCCGCGGTAGCCCTTGCGCAGGTGCTCCGCACTCAGCATCAGTTCTGGCCGTCCGCTTCGGGCTTCTCCGACGCGGCCTTTTCCGGCTTGCCGGCGTCGGCCTGCGCTGCGGCCTTTTTCCGCGGCTCGAAGGTCATCGTGACCGGCTGGTTCGATCCGGCGCCGCCGCCTTCCATTTCGCCGGTGTTGGTGTTGTAGGTGAGGCGGTCGCCGTTGAACGTGCCGCGACCCTGCTGCACCACCTTGACGCTGCCGGTGAGCACGGCGATGCCGGTGTCGGCGTCGAAGTCTATCTTCGAGGCATCGGCCGCCATCATGCCGCCGCCGTTGTCCATGCGCTGTTCGATATGGGCCGGCGAGCCGGTCAGCACGATGCGCTGGATGTCGCCGGAAACGTCCTCGCCCTTGGCGTTCTTCGATCCGTCGGCGTGCTGGTACAGCGTTGCCTCGGCGCCATTCGCCTTCATCGAACCCTGCTCGATGCGCACGTTGCCCTTCAGCCATGCGGAGCCGGCCGTCTTGCCGCCGCCTTGCGACAGCTTGGAATAGTCGGACTTCACCGTCATGGTCTGCTGGCGGTCGGTGCCCAGCGCGGCCACGCCGAACGGCAGGGCGCAGAGCAGCGCGCCGACCAGCAGTGCCCGACTATTTGCGGCGGGATTTCGGTTCGATGGTCGATTCGACATCCGAGAGCAGCTCCAAGGTCTTTTCGTTGAGGTCGCCGCGCAGGCCGACGCCGCGGAGTATAGAGCCGGGCTGGCGGATGGTGGCCTCGTCCGCGGTTTCCATGCGGCGCTCCTTCGGCCATGTGGTGAGGTCGCGCGTGACCAGATCCAGCGGCGCCTGCTTGGCGCTGCCCTGACGATGCATCTCGACGTGGCCGAGCAGTTTCAGCACGGCGCCTTCCTTGTCGACCCAGGCGGAATCGGACTTTCCTCTCCACGGGTTGCCGGCGCCATCGAGCAGCTCGTAGTCGGGCGTGGTCACGAAGATCGAACCGTCTTCACCGCGCCGCGACAGGGCCGGGCCGGAGACCTGGAAGGTGCGTCGCCCGTCGGTGTCGAGTGCGTCGAGCGTGAAGCGGGTCAGCGTGTAGTCGGACCGTGGCGGCCCGGCATAGGTGTGCTCATTGGCGCGGTCGCGGTTGATCCATACCAGGTACTCCGTGCCGATTGCGGCCAACGCGAGGAGGGCCAGCACCAGCCATTGGTTGCGGTTCACGCGGCGATTCCGGTCAGCCGAGGAAGGCGGCGAGTTCGTCGTCCGCCTTGCCCTGGCAGGCGAGGATCAGGTCGCAGACTTCGCGCGCGGCGCCGTTGCCGCCGCCCAGCTGCGTATGCCAGTGCGCGCGTTCGCGAACCCAGGTATGCGCGTTGGCCGGGGCGATCGACAGGCCGGACAGCTGCATCGCGGCGAGGTCGGGCAGGTCGTCGCCGGTATAGGCGACCTGCGAGGCGTCCAGCTTCAGCGCCTGCAACAGCTGCTGCAGGCAGGCGCGCTTGTCCTTCTGACCCTGATAGACGTGCGCGACGCCGAGTTCGGCCATGCGTTCGGTGACGACGTTGCTGACGCGCGCGGTGATGATGGCCACCTCGATGCCGTTGACGAGCAGGCGCCTCAGGCCGAGGCCGTCGAGCGCGTTGAAGGCCTTGATCTCGCGGCCGTCGGCCGTGTACCAGAGCTTGCCGTCGGTCAGCACGCCATCGACGTCGAACACGGCCAGTTTGACGCGCGCGGCGCGGTCGTGGATGTCGGAGGGGATTTCGGCGGGCGACATGAAGGGTCTGTTTGGAATGGGGAGTTGGACAGGCGAAGGGCGGCGATGGGGCATCGGGGCCCGATCTTGCCAAGCCGCCATCCCGATCTCCACCCTGCGCTGGCGTGGAATCAGACCACGCGTGCGCGCAGCAGATCGTGAATGTTCAGTGCGCCGACGATGTGGCCTTCCGTGTCGACGACCAGCAGGGCGTGGATCTTGTGCGCTTCCATCAGCTGCGCGGCCTCGACCGCGAGCTGGTCGGCGCCGATCGTTTTCGGACGCGGCGTCATCAGCTGCGTGACCGGCGTGGTACGCAGGTCGATGTTGCCGTCGTCGACCGCGCGGCGCAGGTCGCCGTCGGTGAACACGCCGAGCAGGCGCTGGTCGGCCGGATCGACGATGGCCGTCATGCCCAGGCCCTTGCGCGTCATTTCCACCAGCGCATCGCTCATCGAGGCATCGGCGCCGACGCTCGGTACCTGCGCGCCGACGTGCATGATGTCGGAGATCTTCAGCAGCAGGCGGCGCCCGAGGCTGCCGGCCGGGTGCGAGCGTGCGAAATCCTCGTTGGTGAAGCCGCGCGCCTCGAGCAGGGCGATGGCCAGCGCATCGCCCATGACCAGCGCGGCGGTGGTGCTGGAGGTCGGCGCCAGGCCAAGCGGGCAGGCCTCGGCTGGCACGCGCGTATCGATGTGCGCGTCGGCCAGGCGCGCGAGCGACGAACCGGGGTTGCCGCTCATCGCGATCAGCGGAATGCCCTGGCGCTTGATCAGCGGCAGGATCGCGAGCAGTTCGTCGGTTTCGCCGGAGTTGGACAGCGCCAGCACGACGTCCTTCTGCGTGATCATGCCAAGGTCGCCGTGGCTGGCCTCGGCCGGATGCACGAAGAACGACGGCGTGCCGGTGGAGGCCAGCGTCGCCGCGATCTTGCGCGCGATATGGCCGGATTTGCCCATGCCGGAAACGACCACACGGCCCGGGCACTCGAACATCAGCTGACAGGCATGCAGGAAATTCGCGTCGATGCGGTCGGCCAGCGCGGTGATCGCTTCGGCTTCGATCGAGATCACGGCCTGCGCGCTGCGCGTGAGCGAAGCGGCGTCGAGGGACGGGTTGTTCAACGGGCGCTCGGCGGCGAGGATCTGGGCGTTCATCTGGGACAGTCGCGCAAGCGTCCTGGCGAAGTCGGGGGCGGGTGTTCTGCGCTGTTCCCGGATTTTGAGTACCATGCGCGCCCCCATTGTAGCCGTTTCCCCGGGCCGGAGCGCCCGATCGGCATGCATTCCGGACGGGCGCCGCGAGCAGTTCGTCGCAGCCGCCGCGTGTCCCGCATGCGGGATCCGGTCGAACGGCAGGTGTCGCGTGCCTGCCCATTTCCCGCAGAAGGACACAGGATGGACGCAAGTACCGTGCAGAATCTGATCCAGCGCGGCATGCCGGAGGCGACAGTCGACGTGCATGGCCCCGATGGCGTGCATTTCGAGGCGCTGGTGGTGAGTCCCGCGTTCGCGGGCAAGTTGCCGCTGGCCCGGCATCGGCTGGTCTATGCCACGCTCGGCGAGCTGATGGGCAACGAGATCCATGCGTTGTCGCTGCGCACGCTGACGCCGGAAGAGCACGCAAAACTCGGTTGATCGTCGCCTCGCGGATTCACCCTCGACTCCGCCTTCCGACCTCGGCTTCCAGTCCTTTCATGGATTTCCCACGCTGCCGGCCGTGTGCCTCCAGCCCCACCGCAGTACACAAGACATGGCCAAAATCGTAATCAACGGCGGCAAGCCGCTCAGTGGCGACGTATGGATTTCCGGCGCAAAAAACGCCGTGCTGCCGATCCTCGCGTCCACCTTGTTGGCCGACGGCCCGGTCACCATCGGCAACGTGCCGCATCTGCATGACGTCACCACCACGATGGAGCTGCTCGGCCAGATGGGCGTGGAGCTGGTCATCGACGACCGCATGAAGATCCACGTCGATCCGCGGCCGGCGAAGAACTATTTCGCGCCCTACGACCTGGTCAAGACGATGCGCGCGTCGATCCTCGTGCTCGGGCCGCTGGTCGCGCGCTTCGGCGAGGCAGTCGTGTCGCTGCCGGGCGGCTGCGCGATCGGCTCGCGTCCAGTCGATCTGCACCTGAAGGGGCTGCAGGCGCTCGGCGCCGACGTCACGGTCGAGAACGGCTACATCAAGGCCCGCGCGAAGCGCCTGAAGGGCGCACGCATCAATCTCGACCTGGTCACCGTGACCGGCACCGAGAACCTGATGATGGCCGCCGCGCTGGCGAAGGGCACCACCGTCATCGAGAACGCCGCGCAGGAACCGGAGGTGGTCGATCTGGCCAACTGCCTCAACGCGATGGGCGCGAAGATCGACGGCGCCGGCACCGCCACGCTCGTCATCGAAGGCGTCGAGCGGCTTTCCGGCACCGCGTACGAAGTGCTGCCCGATCGCATCGAGACCGGCACCTTCCTCGTTGCCGGCGCGATCACCGGCGGCAAGGTCATGGCCAAGCGTGCGCGTCCGAAGACGCTCGACGCGGTGCTGGCCAAGCTCGAGGAGGCCGGTGCCCACCTCAATGTCGGCGAAGACTGGATCGAGCTGGACATGCAGGGTCGCCGCCCCAAGGCGGTCAACATCACGACCGCGCCGTACCCGGCCTTCCCGACCGACATGCAGGCGCAGTTCACCGCGCTGAACTGCGTGGCCGAGGGCGTCGGCATCATCACCGAAACGGTGTTCGAGAACCGCTTCATGCACGCGCTGGAACTGCAGCGCCTCGGCGCCGACATCCAGATCGAAGGCAACAACGCGATCATCAAGGGCGTGGCGAAAATGTCCGGTGCGCCGATGATGGCGACCGATCTGCGCGCGTCCGCTTCGCTGGTGCTGGCCGGTCTGGTCGCGCACGGCGACACCACGGTCGATCGCGTGTACCACATCGATCGCGGCTACGAGAACATCGAAGAAAAGCTCGGCAGCCTCGGCGCACACATCCGCAGGCTGCCGGCTTGAAGCGAGGCCGTTCGCCCGCGTCGAGCCGCCGGCTCATGACGCTGGCGGCGGTTGCTTGCGCGGCATCGTTGTCGGCGTGCTTCGATCCGGCCTCGATGTGCGGCAATGATGTGGTGGCGCGCGTGCCGTCGCCTTCCGCCCGGGTCGATGCCGTCGTGTTTCATCGCGATTGCGGCGCGACCACGGGTTTCAGCACACAGGTGGCCCTGATGCCCGCCGGCGATGTGCCGACGGCCGCCGGGGACGTGCTCGTGCTGCGGGATCGGGTGGCGCTCGATCTGCGCTGGACGTCGGATCAGGCGCTGGTCGTTTCCGGGATCGGCAGCGCACCGGTGTTCTACCAGTCCATCGTGGTCGGTGGCATCGCCGTCTCGT
>JASLGB010000350.1 GCA_030150315.1 Dokdonella sp.
AATCGGAATCGTTCCGATGTCGGGCCGAAGTTCGCTCAGCGCACTCCGAGTCCGCGTGGCGGGCCATTCCAGCCGGCCTGGCTGGCGTGGTCGACCTCGAAAACCTGGATGTCGGCTTGCGAGGCGTAGGGCACGAAGAACACTTTGACCTTGGCCTCGGAGGCGTAGCGTGCGCGCCACCACAGCGCGTCGCCTTTGGCATCGCTGCGGTACTGCACCCAGTGCACGCGCAGGTCGGCCTGCGAGGCGTGTCGCACGCGGTACACCTTCAGATTGGCCTGAGAGGCGTATTTCACCTCGTGGATGGTCAAGGCCGGCGCCGGGGCGGAGATCGCCAGCCCGAGGGCGAGGAAAAACAGGCTTCGCATCGGGATCCACCTCCGGGGCAGGTCATCGTCGTTGGCGGGTGCGGGTCATTGCAGCACGAATCCGGGTCGTCCTTTCTCAGCCGAACACTTGCGGCAGCACCGTCGCCGCGTTTGCGCGCACGCACAGGTGCGCGATGGCGGACAGTTCGGTTTCCAGCGGATTGATTTCTACCACGGTGGCTCCTGCTGCGCGCGCGATGGAGGGCAGTCCCGCCGCGGGATGGACGAGGCCGGACGTGCCGATCACCAGCATCAGCTCGCATGCTGTCGCTGCCGCGCGGGCTTGTGCGAGGGCGGCTTCCGGCAGCGGTTCGCCGAACCACACCACGCCCGGGCGGATGCGTTCGTCGCAATGGGCGCAGCGCGGCGGCTCCACGCGCATCGGCGTGTCCGCGGCGTCGGGAATCGCCACCTCGTCATGCGTGCGCGCGCAGCCGAAGCAGCGATGCGCGAACAGGCCGCCATGCAGGTGCAGCACATCGGTACTTCCGGCGCGCTCGTGCAGGTCGTCGACGTTCTGCGTGACGATGCGGATAGGGCGCGAGGTTGCGGCGGTCGCCAGCGCCAGATGCCCGGCGTTGGGCGCCGCGTCGCGAACCTGCGCCATGCGACACAGGTACCAGCCCCACACCAGTGCCGGGTCGGCCTCCCACGCTTGCGGCGTCGCCAGGTGCTCGGGAGAATACTTTTCCCACAACCCTCGCGGTGCTTGCCGGAAGGTCGGGATGCCACTCTCGGCCGACATGCCGGCGCCGGTGAGGACGACGAGTCTGTCGTGGTTCCGAAGGAGGCTGCGGGTTTGCTGGATGGCGGGCATGGTGGATTCCGGTGTGGTTGCGGTGACAGTTTGCGCGGTGCCGGTCGGCTGCATCGCGGCAGGTCGGCGCGCGCGTCACATCCAATAGCGCACGCAAACCATCGGGACCCGCGGATCGAGCGAAACGCCGCTCCCGTCCTTGTGTCGCGCGGAAAACGCGGCGCGGGGCGTCATGAGCAGACCGGGGAACGGCCCGGCGCCTTCCGTTTGGCCGCTCGCTGCCAGCATGAAGGTCGGGACACCCGGCAGATGGAGCGCACGCCAATCCTGCCGCATCGCCCGCAGCCGTTCGTGATCGCGATGCAGGCCCAGCTGCGCTTTCTGCTCGGCGGAAAGCGCGTGGCAGAGACCCAGGGAGTACAGGTCGGTTCTGTAGTCGGCAAGCCAGCGGTCGATGGTGTGGATGACGCGGCGCAGGGGCGATCTCCTTGATCCGATACGAGGCATCGCGAGCCGCGCGCAGGCGCTGGCGGAGGCCGATGCCGGATTCGTCGGTGCCGGCATCGACGCGGGAACGACGGCGTCGTTTGCGAAGGCCGCGACGGGTTTCAATCGCCGAAGACACGCCAAGGATGGATCGGGCGCGCCGTGCGAGCGGATCGCGACGGGGCGGCGTCGAACTTGGCCGTGATGTCGAAATGGAACGCCCTTTGCCCGCGCCAGTCGGTGGCGCCTTGCGGCTTCACGTCGAAGATCAGCGTGTCGATGTGGCGACCGTCGCGCGGCAGCAGCGATTGCCGCGAGAAACGGAACGCGAGTCCTTCTTCTTCCAGCAGCAGGTGTGCGATGAAGTACTCCAGCGCGCCGTGGTTGTCGGTGTCGAAGATCACCAGGGGCGCGGCTTCGGTGCAGTTGCCGTCCCCGACCGGAAGCCAGGGTTCGCGGGATTTCAGGCGTGCGGAGACATCGGGCGTCGACGCGTTCGAGCGTTCGGATGGATGGGGCATCTGCCGCTTCTCGCAAGGACGAGTCTAGCAGCCTGGTGCGGTTTGGCGACACAAGCTGTCGTTTGTCTTCGGATGCCGTGTCGGAGGGTCCGCGGCGAGACTCGGGCGCGCGTGAAGCGCGAAACGAGGGAGCCGCCCCGCATCGACGAGGCGGTTCCCAAGGCGCCGGTGTCGGCCACGTGGCGCGTCGGCGAGGCCGCTTTCATCCTCCGCGGCGTGCGCGCGGAGGATGAGGAAGGACCCGCGCGGGGCCGAGCCGGATCAGCCCTTGCGCGCCTTCGCGAACGCGTCGGCGAACGCGCTGTTGGTCGGCGCGGGCGCGGGGGCCGGTTTGCGTGCGCGATCGTTGCGCGGGCCACCGCGGTCGTTGCCGCGATCGTTCTGCGGCCCGCGCGCGCCGCGCGCTTCGCCGGGCACGTCGTCGAGGCGCATCGACAGCGCGATGCGCTGGCGCTGCAGGTCCACTTCCATGACCTTCACCTTGACGATGTCGCCGGCCTTCACCGCTTCGCGCGGATCGCGCACGAAGCTGTGCGACAGCGCGGACACATGCACGAGGCCGTCCTGGTGCACGCCGATGTCGACGAAGGCGCCGAACGCGGCGACGTTGGTGACGCGGCCTTCCAGCACCATGCCGACGACGAGATCCTTCACGTCCTCGACGCCCTCGGCGAAGCTCGGCGCGACGAATTCCGGGCGCGGATCGCGGCCGGGTTTTTCCAGTTCCTTCAGGATATCGCGCACGGTCGGCAGGCCGAAACGCTCGTCGATGAACTGCGCCGGATCCACGCCGCGCAGCAGCGCGCCGTCGCCGATCACGCGTTTCGCTTCGCGTCCGCAGGCGGCGATGATGCGCGCGACAACCGGATACGCTTCCGGGTGCACGCCGCTGGCGTCCAGCGGTTCGTCGCCGTCGGCGATGCGCAGGAAGCCGGCGCATTGCTCGAAGGCTTTTTCACCGAGGCGCGGCACTTTCTTCAGCGCCTGGCGCGTGCGGAACGGGCCGTTCTCGTCGCGGTGCTTGACGATGTTCTCGGCCACGCTCGACGACAGGCCGGCGACGCGCGCGAGCAGCGGCGCCGAGGCCGTGTTCACGTCCACGCCGACCGCGTTCACGCAGTCCTCGACGCGCGCATCGAGCGCCCTTGCCAGCTTGATCTGGTTCACGTCGTGCTGGTACTGGCCAACGCCGATCGCCTTCGGTTCGATCTTGACCAGCTCGGCCAGCGGATCCTGCAGGCGCCGCGCGATCGACACCGCGCCGCGCAGGGACACGTCCAGCGTCGGGAATTCCCTGGCCGCCATTTCCGAGGCCGAATACACCGATGCGCCGGCCTCGCTGACCACGATCTTGGCGATCTTGCCACCGAGCTTCTTGATCACTTCGCCGGCCAGCTTGTCGGTCTCGCGCGAGGCGGTGCCGTTGCCGATCGCGATCAGCGCGACGCCGTGCTTGAGGCACAGCGCGCCGAGTTCGGCCAGCGACTGGTCCCACTGCCGGCGCGGCTCATGCGGATACACGGTGCTGGTCGCCAGCAGCTTGCCGGTGGCATCGACCACGGCCACTTTCACGCCAGTGCGGATGCCGGGATCGAGGCCCATCACCGCCTTCGGCCCGGCCGGCGCGGCCAGCATCAGGTCTTTCAGGTTGTCGCCGAACACGCGGATCGTCTCGGTTTCCGCGCTTTCGCGCGCGCGGCTGCACAGGTCCAGCGTCAGCGACAGGTGCAGTTTCACGCGCCAGGCGAGCCGGCAGGTGTCGCCGAGCCAGGCATCGGCGGCGCGTCCGCGCTGGCTGACGCCGGCCGCCGCGGCGACGCGCGCCTCGGCTTCGAGCGGCCCTTGCTCCTCGTCGGCGGTCGGCAACAGGTCGAGCGCGAGCACGCCTTCGTTGCGCGCGCGCATCAGCGCGAGCAGGCGGTGCGACGGAATCTTCGCAATCGGCTCGACGTGGTCGAAATAGTCGCGGAACTTCGCGCCCTCGTTCTCCTTGCCGGCGATGAGCTTGGCGCGGATCTGGCCCTTGCTCCAGATCCAGTCGCGCAGCTCGCCGACCAGGGTGGCATCTTCGGCAATCGACTCGATCAGGATCTGGCGCGCGCCGTCGAGCGCGGCCTTGATGTCGGCCACGCCCTTCCCGGCGTCGACGAATGCGGCGGCGCGTTCTTCCGGGGCGATGGTCGGATCATCGCGCAGGCCCAGCGCCAGTGGTTCGAGGCCGGCTTCGCGCGCGATCTGCGCCTTGGTGCGGCGCTTGGGCTTGTAGGGCAGGTAGAGATCCTCGAGCCTTGCCTTGTTGTCGGCGGCGCGAATCGCCCGCTCAAGCGCCTCGTCCAGTTTGCCTTGCTCGCGGATGCTGTCGAGCACCGCGGTGCGGCGCTCTTCGAGCTCACGCAGGTAGCGCAGGCGCTCCTCGAGCGTGCGCAGCTGCGCATCGTCGAGCGCGCCGGTCGCCTCCTTGCGGTAGCGCGCGACGAACGGCACGGTCGAGCCTTCGTCGAGCAAAGCGATCGCCGCGCCGGCCTGTTCCGGCCGGGCGCCGATCTCGGCGGCGATGAGGGCGGCGATGCGGCGGTCGGTCTCGGCCATGTCGTGTCCCAAAGCGATTCGGAGCGCG
>JASLGB010000159.1 GCA_030150315.1 Dokdonella sp.
CTGCGAAACCAGATGCCCGGTTTCGACCAGATTCGCGCTGCGCTCGCGGAAGATGTCGATGCCGACCGCCGTCTTGCCATCGAGACGGCGCGCGAAATCGAGCCGGGCCGGACGCATGCCGACGGTGGCGATATCGCCCAGGCGCAGCCCCTTGGCGTCGATCGGCATGGCACGGATGTCGTCCAGACTGGTCCACTGGCCTTGCGGCTGCACGCGGAAACGGGAGCCGCCGCTGTCGATCTGGCCGGCCGACACCGAAAAATTCGCTTTTTCCAGCGTTGCGTACAGTTCGTTGAGGCTGAGGTGGTGCGCGCTCAGCCGATCCGATGACAGCTCGATCTGCACTTCGGGTTTGCCGATGCCGGAAATGTCCACGCGGGCCACGCCGGGAATGCGTTCTAGTGGTCGCTTGATCTCGCGTTCCAGCAGGTTGTAGGCATTGGCCAGATCGCCCGTCGCGTTGGCCACGCGCAGCTGCAGCATCGGTTCGTCGCTGGTCGAGAACTTCAGGACCTGGTAACGCTGCAGGTCGGAAGGCAGTTCGTCGCGCACGGCGTCGATCTTCTCGCGCGCCTGCACCGCCTTGATCGCCACGCTCTCGCCCCATTTGAATTCGAGGAAGAAGCGCGCCGACTCGGCGTCCGATGTCGAGCGCATGCGCTTGATGCCGGGCAGCGTCGCCAGCGCCTCCTCGACCGGACGCGTGATCGTGCGTTCGATCTCCGACGGCGTCGACCCCGGATACGGAATCATCACGAACAGGAACGGTGCCTCGATGCTCGGAAACTGTTCCAGCGGCAGGCGGAACGCGGCGATCAGGCCGATCACGACCATCGACACGAAGAACATGATCGCCGTGACCGGACGCTTGAGGCTGAGCTCGGCGATGCTCATGGCGCGACCGGATACGCAGGAGCCGATTCCGCAGCCGCAATCGCCGCGCCGTCCGGCGTGCCTTCGCCGCCCGCGTTCGCTCGCTCGCCCTTGGCTCGATACCACGCATCGCCGCGGCGATCGAGCAGGTCGTACACGACCGGAATCACCACCAGCGTCAGCAGTGTCGACACCGCGAGGCCGCCGATCACGGTCAGTGCCATCGGTGCGCGCACCTCGGCGCCTTCGCCGGTGCCGATCGCCAGCGGCATGAAGCCGATCAGGGTGCACAGCGTCGTCATCACGATCGGCCGCAGGCGCGATTCGGCGCCCTGCGCCAGCGCCTCGCGCTTGGGCACACCGGCTTCTCGCAACTGGTTCACCCGGTCGATCAGCACGATCGCGTTCTTCACGACGATACCGACCAGCATGATCAAGCCGATGAACACGACCACCGAAATCGCCGAGCCACTGAGCTTGAGCGCAAGGATGGCGCCGACGGCCGCGAGCGGAATCGAGAACATGATGACGAACGGATGCAGCAGCGACTCGAACTGCGAAGCCATGACCAGATAGACAAGGAAAATCGCCAGCCCGAGCGCGAACAGCAGCGAATTCACCGACGCATCCAGCTCTTCGCTCTGGCCGCCGATGCGCACCTTCACGCCCGCAGCCAGCGGATTCCTGGCAACGATGTCCTGCACTTCGGCAACGGCGCTGGCAAGGTCGCCGTGACGGATGTTGGACGACACGATGGCCACGCGCTCCTGCGTCACGCGATGGATCTCGCTCGGCCCCTGCCCCGCCACGACATCGGCAACCGCCGAAAGCCGGATCGGCGTATCGCTGGCGGACTGTGCGGTTTCCGTGGCGGCGGCGTCGCCAGTTGCGCTCTTCGCCGCCGGCACGTAGCCGACGATGAGGTTGCGGATGTCATCGACGCTTCGGCGGTCTTCCGGGCGCGCACGCACCAGCACGTCGATCTTGCGATCGCGGAACTCATAGCGCGTGGCGACTTCCCCCTTGACCTTGCGCACGAGGCGATCGGCGATGTCGCGCGTGGCCAGTCCGAGCGCCGCGGCGCGATCCTGGTCAAAGCGCACCTGGATTTCCGGGTAGCCTCCTTCGACCGTGGATTTCACGTCGGTGAAGCGCGGCGAGGCCTTCATCAATTCCGACAACCGCTGCCCGCCCTTGGCCAGCGCGTCGAGATCGTAGCCGCGGATCTCGACTTCCAGCGGCGCGGAAAAACTGAACAGCTGCGGCCGCGCGAACTTCACGCTCGCGTCCGCTCGCGTCATGCCGGCACGCAGGCGCTCGACCTCGGCGGCCTCGATCGCCTTGCTGCCGCCGTTCTTGAGCGCGATCGACAGGCGGCCGATGTTCTCGCCCGACTCGGTCGGATTGGCGTCCAACCGCGTGCCGGCGCCGGCCACGCCGTAGATCGATTCCACGCCGGGATCGTTGGCATGGCGCGCGGAAATTTCCTTCACCAGCTTGTCGGTCTCGGCCAGCGGCGTGCCCGGCGGCAAGGCCACCGTCATCTCGAAGCGACCCTGTGCCAGCTGCGGGATCAGATCCAGGCCCAGCGACGGAACGAGTGCCAGCGTCGCCGCCAGCGCGGCGGCCGATGAACCCAGCACCAGCCAGGGATGGTCGAGCGCCTTCGGCAGCGTGCGGTGATAGAACGCCGCAGCGCGGTCGTAGGGCCATATCACCAGACGGCCGATGGAGCGCAGCGCGTGGCCGAATATCGCCCCCGCCAATCCTGCGATCGAAGCGACCAGCCACGCCACTGCGCGCGGCACGGTCTGGCCGAAGAACTCGCCGAACGCGCGGCCGGCAACCACCGGGACACGCAACGCGGTCGTGCGCGGCAGCGCCCGCGCGGCGCGTGGCGGCTCGTCGCGGTAGGCCATGGGCGAGCGCCCCTTCAGCGAAGCAAGCATCGGAATCAGGGTCATCGAGACCAGCAGCGACACCATCATCGCGAACGAAATCGTCAGCGCCTGATCACGGAACAACTGGCCGGCAATGCCTTCGACAAACACCAGCGGAAAGAACACCGCCACCGTCGTCAACGTCGACGCCGTCACCGCCATGCCGACCTCGGCCGTGCCCTTCACCGCCGCCGCGACGATGCCGACACCTTTCTCGCGCAGGCGGGCGATGTTCTCCAGCACGACGATGGAGTCGTCCACCACCATGCCGGTTGCCAGCGCCAGGCCGCCAAGCGACATCACGTTCAGCGACAGGTGCAGCTGATCCATGAAGAAGAACGTCGCAATCAGCGAAACCGGCAGCGACAGGGAGATGATGAAGGTGCTCCACGAGTCGCCGAGGAAGAAGAAGATGATCAGGATCGCCAGCGCACCGCCAAGCAGGGCGTCGGAACGCACTTCCTTCAGCGCATGCACGATGAACACCGACTGGTCCTCGATGGTCGTCAGCACCGCGCCGACCGGCAGCGTCGACTTGAGTTTCTCCAGCTGCGCCTTGACCGAGGTCGCGACGCTGACCGTATTCGCGTCACCTTCCTTGTAGATCGCCAGCTCGATCGCCTCGCGGCCATCGATGCGCACGATGCCTTCGCGCTCCTTGTGTCCTTGCCGGACGTCGGCGATGTCCTTCAGCCGGATCGGCACGCCGCCGTCGATCTTCACCAGCAGCTCGCGCATGTCCTCGAGGCTGCGGAACTGGTTGATCGTGCGCACGAGATAACGCTGGCTGCCCTCGTCGATGCGGCCGCCGGAGGCATTCACGTTCTCGCTTTTCAGGCGCGTCACGACGTCGTTGATGTCGATACCGAGGCGCGCCAGCTTCTGCTCGTCGATCGAGACATCGCTCTCGTCTTCGAGACCACCGCCCACCTTGACCGCGGCAACGCCGGAGATCGGCTCGATGCGTTTTTTCAGGTCGTCATCGGCGAATCGCCGCAACTGCTTGAGTTGCACCTCGCCAACGTCGCCCGGCAGGCTGAGGCCAAGCCGGATGATCGGGTCGGTGGACGGATTGAAGCGCAGCAGCAAAGGCTTCTTCGCATCCAGCGGAAGCTGCAACGTGTCGAGCTTGTCGCGCACCTCCAGGCTGGCCATGTCCATGTCCGTGCCCCAGGCGAACTCGAGCACGACATCGGACTGGCCGGTGCGCG
Source organism: Dokdonella sp. (assembly GCA_030150315.1). GTDB lineage: Bacteria > Pseudomonadota > Gammaproteobacteria > Xanthomonadales > Rhodanobacteraceae > Dokdonella_A. Next base: position 4,025 of record JASLGB010000159.1, read on the forward strand.
AAACCGAATGCACCTTGCGCACGTTCTTGACCACGCCAACCGCTTCTTCCACCGGCTGGCTGATCAGATTCTCGATCTCCAGCGGCGCCGCACCTTCGTATTCCGTGCGCACGGTCAAGGTCGGATACGACAGATCGGGCAGCAAGTTGACCTTCAGGCCGGACAGGCCAATCAGGCCGAACAGCACCAGGGTCAGCGTCAGCATGCCGATGCTGACGCGCCGGCGTGTGGCCAGCTCGGGCAGGTTCATGCGGATTTTTCCGCCGTGACCGTGGCTGCAATCGCCGCTGGCGGCGCGGTTTCCTCCAGCACCTGCACTTCGGTTCCGTCGCGCACGGCGTTGCGGCCGATGGTGATGACGCGCTCACCGTCCTGCAGCCCTTCGCGGATCTCGACGCGGTCGGC
>JASLGB010000387.1 GCA_030150315.1 Dokdonella sp.
CCGCCCGGGGTAACCGTTTCTCCAAGAGGATCCGCATATCGCCATCGACAGCAAGCCGAACCGCAGGAACCACGAAATCAGGGTTCCGCGAGTCCGCGTCATTGGAGCAGAAGGGGAGCAGGTCGGCATCCTGTCTCGCGACGAGGCGCTGGCCATGGCCCAGGAAGTGGGCTTGGATCTGGTGGAAATCCAGCCGAACGGCGACCCTCCGGTTTGCCGCATCATGGATTTCGGCAAGTTCAAGTTCGACGCGCAGAAGAAGGCGCATGCGGCCAAGAAGAAGCAGAAGCAGCAGGAAATCAAGGAGCTGAAGTTCCGTCCCACGACGGATATCGGCGACTACACGATCAAGTTGCGCAATCTCCGTCGATTCCTCGAAGAGGGCGACAAGATCAAGATCACGATCCGCTTCAGGGGGCGCGAAATGGCGCATCAGGAGCTGGGTCGGGCGATGGTCGACAAGATCGCCGCCGATATCGCCGAAGAGGCGATCATCGAGCAGTTTCCGCGCATGGAAGGCCGTCTGATGGTGATGATGGTCGCGCCGAAGAAAAAGCAGTAACCGCAGCGGCGAGATTTCGCCCTTGCTGGAAGGAGAGGCCCGCAGCGCGGGCCACACAAGCCGGAACGAGCAGGACGGAAAGCGTGGGCCATGCCCACCGCTCGGGCCAGTAACGAAAATCATCAAAGGAAAAGTCATGCCAAAGATGAAGACCAACCGGGCCGCTGCCAAGCGGTTCCGCAAGACCGCGTCCGGCAAGTTCAAGTGCGGACACGCGTTCAAGAGCCACATCCTCACCAAGAAGTCGACCAAGCGTAAGCGCGGTCTTCGTGCCCCCAACCACGTGCGCAAGGAAGACGCCGGTCGCGTCACCCGCATGCTGCCGTACGTGTAAGGAGAGAGAACCATGGCACGAGTCAAGCGCGGCGTCATCGCCCACCGTCGTCACAAGAAGATCCTCGGCAAGGCCAAGGGTTACTACAACGCGCGCCGCAAGGTTTTCCGCGTTGCCAAGCAGGCCGTCACCAAGGCGCACCAGTACGCCTACATCGGCCGCAAGCAGAAGAAGCGCAATTTCCGCGCGCTGTGGATCGTCCGCATCAACGCGGGCGCGCGCCAGTTCGGCCTGTCCTACAGCCGCCTGATGAATGGCCTCAAGAAGGCCGGCATCACGCTGGATCGCAAGGTGCTGGCAGATATTGCCGTCCATGACATCAAGGCGTTCGGCGCTCTGGCGGAAAAGGCCAAGGCCAGCCTGTAAGTCCGGCGGTCGTTCGCGACCTCGCCTTTCGGGCGCACAGTCGGAGCAAACGGGGAGGAGGCCTGGCCTCCTCCCCGTTTGCGTTTCCGGGAGCGCTCGATCCGGGATCCCCGTGAACGGACGGGGATCCGGCGACAAGCTCCGACCTCGGGAGATCCACACGCAGCCAAGTTCGGGCTGCACTTCTCAACGGAATTGCCGATGGACGTATTGCAGGACATCCAACGATCGCTCGACCAGATCGCCGCAGCCGACTCGCTCGATGCCGTGGAATCGCTGCGCGTTGCGCTGCTGGGCAAGAGCGGCGTGATCACCGCCGCGCTGAAGGCGCTGGGCTCTCTGCCGCCGGACGAGCGCAAGGCGCGTGGTGCCGAGGTCAACCGCGCCAAGGAGCTGCTTGCCGACGCGCTGACGCTGAGGAAGTCCGCCCTCGAGCAGGTTGCGCTTGATCGCCGCCTGGCCTCCGAGCGTGTCGACGTGACTCTGCCGGGACGTCGCGCCGAGCGAGGCAGCCTGCATCCGCTGACGCGCGCGCTCGATCGCATCGAGTCCATCTTCGCAAGGCTCGGCTACGACGTGGCCAGCGGCCCGGAGATCGAGGACGACTGGCACAACTTCGGCGCGCTGAATTTTCCGCCCGATCATCCGGCGCGCACTATGCACGACACGTTCTGGGTCGCCCCGGATGCGAACGGCATCGCGCGCCTGCTGCGCACCCATACCTCGCCGGTGCAGATCCGCGCCGCGAAGGGCGCGACGCCCCCGATCCGCATCATTGCGCCAGGCAAGGTCTATCGCAGCGATTCGGACCAGACGCATTCGCCGATGTTCCACCAGGTCGAAGGCCTGCTCATCGACGAGACCTCGACCATGGCCGATCTGAAGGGCACGCTGCGCGAGTTCCTGCGCGCGTTCTTCGATCGCGACTTCACCATGATGTTCAAGCCGACGTTCTTCCCGTTCGTCGAACCCGGTGCCGACGTCGTGATTCGCTGGGATCTCCCGGATGGCGGCTCGCGCTGGCTCGAAGTGCTTGGCTGCGGCATGGTCCATCCGGAGGTGCTGAGGAATTGTGGCATCGACCCGGAGCGCTACACCGGCTTCGCATTCGGCATGGGCGTCGAGCGCCTGGCGATGCTGCGTTACGGCGTCACCGACCTGCGCGCGTTCTTCGAGAACGACGTGCGCTTCCTGCGGCAGTTTGCGTGACCAACATACCGTCGTCGTTCCCGCGCTCGCCGCGCCACTCCGTTTTCCTTCCCTCGTGCCGAGTGGAAGCCGAATCGGGGGATAGCCGGCCGACGCGAGAACGGCGCAGCAAAAACATGGCGACTTCCCGATGAAAATCTCCGAAAACTGGCTCCGTTCCCGCGTTGCGCTGACGGTGGACCGCGATGCCTTGCGTGATCGTCTCGACATGATCGGCCACGAGGTCGAGGACATCGAATTGATCGGTGGCCAGCTCGTTGGTGTGGTGGTCGCGCAGATAGTGGCGTGTGCCAAGCATCCCGAGGCCGATCGCCTGCAGGTGTGCGAAGTCGATGCCGGCGGCGAGACCCTGCAGATCGTGTGCGGTGCGCCGAATGCGCGGGCGGGACTGAAGGCGCCGCTGGCGAAGATCGGCGCGCAGGTGGGCAGCCTCATGATCAAGGCAGCAAAGCTGCGCGGCGTCGAGTCGTCCGGCATGCTGTGCTCGGCCAAGGAGCTGGGCATTGACGCCGACGCTTCCGGCCTGCTCGAATTGCCCGCGGATGCGCCCGTCGGCGCGCCGCTTTCGCAGTACCTCGGGCTTCCCGATGCGGTGTTCGACCTCGGCTTGACGCCGAACCGCGCCGACTGCCTTTCCGTCGAAGGCGTTGCTCGCGATGTCGCGGCCGCGTTCGATCTCCCGTATGCACCGCCAGTGATCGAGCCGGTCAACGCGGCCATGGATCGTCGCATCGACATCCGCCTGGGCTCGCCCGCCGACTGCCCGCGCTATTGCGGCCGCTACATCAGCGGCATCGATGCCTCCGCGCGCACGCCCGACTGGATGTGCGAGCGCCTGCGCCGCGCCGGGATGCGGCCGATCAGCTTGCTGGTCGACGTGACCAATCACGTCATGCTTGAACTTGGCCAGCCGCTGCACGCATTCGATGCGGATACGCTGGCGGGGC
>JASLGB010000012.1 GCA_030150315.1 Dokdonella sp.
CATGACCAGGGGGAACCATGCTCGATCCCGCGCGCATCACGCGCATGCGGCGCCTGCTTGACCAGGCGGCGCCCTCAGAACCGCCTCGACACGTGTTGGGCGGCATCGTGCACGGGCCATTGCGGCGCCGTGCCATGACAAAACAGATAGGACTCGCCGCGGCGCGCTACGGCCTGCAGCTGGATGTGGACGCCTACCTCGCTGCAGCCGGCGTCGCCAGCCTCGCCGGCCTGGACACGACTCAGCTTGAGCGCTTGGCGGAGTGGGCTGCCCAGGAGATGGACCGCCAAGCCACCGCCTGCGATTCCCCCTACGCACCGCCGGCCCGTTGAATCCGGTTTGAACACAGCTTGAAGGCCGGTCATCGCCGGCCTTCATTTCTCAATCCAAGTGACCCGCGCTGCAGTTTCGGCCCAATTTTTCAAACCATAGCGTTTTCAGTGGTCGATACGGCCAGACCCCCTGAAACCCGCGCCGTTGCTGGGCTTTCGTTCCGCGTCAGACCGTTTTGTTCCGTTCTGTCCCGTTCCTCAAACCTTGTGTCCCCTCACACGATTGCGCGATCGCGTAGCCGCCGAGCAGAAGTACCGACACCAGCGCGCTGTGCGAAAGCCGCTTCACTGCATGGATGCTCATTTTTCCTCCCGTTTGCGATGGACAGCGGATGCCTCGCGACGCGACGTCGCGGCTCAGCCCGCCGGTGCGTGCAGGACGGCGGCGCGACCGTGGGCCAGCCACTCGCCGCGATGTTCGATGCGGAAGCGATACTGCCAGCCGGCGTCGCCGCCGAGCAGGCATTGGGCATGCACATCCAGCGGGCCGGCCAGATCGTCGATGCGCGCGACGCACAGCTCGACGTCGCGCAGCGATACCAGATAGCCGGGCCGCGCGATGCCGCCGGCCGCGCGGGCCAGCAGTCCGCCGTGCACGGCCATCGCCTGCGCCCCGTATTCGCACAGGTGCACGGCGCGCAGACGGCCGTCGCTGCGCAGCGGATTGTCGAGGCGGCGATGCGATTCGCTGCGCAAGTGGATGCTCGCCTCGTCCCACGCGACCACGTCGTCGAGCAGGCACATCGCGCCGGCGTGCGGGATCAGGCTGGCCCAGTCGGATTTCGGCAAGGGTGCGGACATGGCGCGCATTGGAGCATGGATGACGGCACTCTGTGCCGCCAACCGGCGCAGCAGGCCGCGCGGCTGGCGGATCAGCGACGTGCGCTGTCGCGCGCCATCAGGATCGACAGGCAGAAGTGGAAGCCGACGCCGAGCGCGACGGTGAGGCCGATCGCGCGCAGCACCGGCAACGACGAAAGCGCCTGCAGGCCGAACACCATCAGCGCCGAGAACACGCAGACCAGGGTCGCATGCAGGGTGCGCCGCGCTTCGGCGGCATCGGCGACGGGGCGCTCGAAAAACAGCGCGTAGTGCAGGCCGAGACCGGCGGCGAGCGTCAACGCGACCAGATGGAACAGCGACAGCGAAATGCCGGCCGCGCGTTCGACCACGAACACCAGCACGGTCGCCAGCGTCATCGGCGCCAGCACATGCCAGGCGCGGCGCAGGCTGCGCAGCGCGACGATCACGGTGAGCGCGAGCAGGCCAAGCGCGAGGCCGAGCGCGTGCAGGATGCGCTCGCGATACGCGGCGACCAGCGATTCGGAGGCGGCCTTCAGATCAAGCAGGCGCGCGCGGCCATCGGTCGATTCGGCGAACGCGGTCAGCGCAGCGGCGTCGTGCACGCCGGACAAGGTGGCGAGGCCGAGCCAGCCGCCGTCGCGCGGTACCAGCATCGAGGCGAGGCGCGCGCCGAACGGCGACTTCATGAATTCCGCCGCGGTCAGCGGCGGCAGCGCGCGTGCGCGCTGCACATCGTCGAGGAACGGCGTGAACAGATCGGCGCGGAACGGCAGGTCGTGCTGTGCTTCGGCCAGCGCCTCGGCCAGCGTGGCGCGGTCGGGCAGTTTCGCCTGGCGTGTGCGCTGCGTCGCCAGACTCGGCAGATAGCGGTTCGGCAACTCGGCCGCATCGAGCGCGCCCTGCTGCACCAGCCGGTCGAGCCGCGGCGCCAGCGACTCGCCGAGTGCCAGCACGCCGTCGGCGGAATCGGCGCGCAGGACCAGCAGATAGCGCACGTCCGGCGCACCGAGTTCGCCGCGCAGTTTCGCATCGCGCAGCAGCAGGTCCTTCGGCAGCGGCGTCAGCGCGGAAAGATCGTTTTCCCACAGCGGCCCGGGCGCGCGCCATGCGACCACAAGGCCGAGTGCCAGCAGCAGCCACGGCAGCCAGCGCGGGCGCGGTACGCGATCGAGCGCCTGCGTCGCGCGCGCCAGCCACGCGGATGCGGCCACGTCGCGGAAGCGTTGCGGCAACACGCGCGGCAACAGGTAACGCGTGCTGAAACCGGCAACGAGCAGGCCGGTGATGGTGAACACCGCCAACTGCTGCAAGCCGGTGACGCCGGAGGCGAAGAAGGCGAGATAGGCGATCGCGGCGGACACGATCGCGGTGGCCAGCAGCGGCCACAACGCGCGCGCGCTGGCGGTCGCGTCCTCGCCGGCGCGGCGATGGCTGAGCAGGCGGATCGGGTATTCCTGCGCGACGCCGAGCAGGGT
>JASLGB010000176.1 GCA_030150315.1 Dokdonella sp.
GGCACTGGAACCGTCGGGCAGCGAGTCGAGCATCGCCTGCGCGTAGTCCGATTTGGCGAACTCACGCGCCGCGCCGTGCAGCTCGGCACGCGCATGGCCGAGGCTGCGCGCATTGGCGTGATGCGCCTGATAGGCCGTCACCGGAAAGGACGCGTCGGAATTCCAGTAGCGGTCGAACAGGCGCGAGGTATCCTGCACCACCGGCCCGATCGCCAGCACGTCCAGGTCGCGGAAGTGCACTTCCTCGCCCGCGTCGAAGTACGCATCGCCGATGTTGCGCCCGCCGACGATGGTGAACATGTTGTCGACCGTGAACGACTTGTTGTGCATGCGCCGGTTCAGGCGCGCACCCTCGAGCGTGAACTGCAGGGCCTTGGACAGCAGCGTCCGGTTGCGCACGAAAAACGGGTTGAACAGGCGCACCTCGATGTTCGGGTGCGCATCCAGCGCATCGAGCAGCTTGTCCTGGTCGACCACGTCGAGATCGTCCAGCAGCAGGCGCACGCGCACGCCGCGATCGGCCGCGGCCATGAGCCGTTGCGCCAGCAGCCGCCCGGTCGCGTCGTCGAAGAAGATGTAGTACTGCAGGTCGATCGAGCGCGTCGCGTGGTCGGCCAGCACGATGCGGCTCATCAAGGCATCGGTGTTGCGTGCCAACACGCGGAAGCCGGACTGGCCCGGATGCGCCTGCACCTGACGCTGCGCCTCGCGTGCGGCGGCCGATTCCACCGCGGCCGGCAGGGCGTGGCTGACCGGCCTAGGCGCCTCGGGGCGCAGTGTGGCGCAGGCGTTCAACAGCCCCAGCAGCAGGCCCAGACAGACGACACGCACCAGCACAAACCGGGGAGCAGCGTTCATCGCGCGATATTCAGGCAAAACCGTCTGAGCTGTCGATGAACCGCTGCGACCGGCCACGGTCCGCGGGGGTGCTGGCCGCTGCCCGCCCCGGGGCGCCGACGAATCGGCGAATCGGGCCGATGCGGCATCGCGGGCCGCTCACCGGCAAGCGCCTGCCAGCGCCCGCCTCGCCGGCGAGCGTCGCACACGCGCCTTGCGCGCGCGTTTGCCGCTGCCCTACATTCGCACGATTGTCCGGCGCGGATGGGGAAATCCGTACCTGATCCGCAACGGCGTGGCGCGCGTCGCCAATCCGTGCCGCACGAGACCCGCCAAGCGCGTCCGTGCCCACATCTTCGGAGAGCAGGCATGTTGCAGGCGTTGGGCCACATCGCATTCGGGTTGTTCGGAATCGCCGTACTGATCGCGATCGCGTTCGCGTTCTCGAACAACAAACGGGCGGTGAACTGGCGCCTGGTCGCAACCGGCCTCGTGCTGCAGATCGTATTCGCCACGATGGTGCTGAAGCTGCCGTTCGGGCGCGAAGTGTTCAACGGCATCGCGACCGGCTTCGTCAAACTGCTCGATTTCGTGCGCGTCGGCTCCGACTTCATCTTCGGCAGCTTCATGGACGTGTCGAAGTTCGGCTTCGTGTTCGCGGTGCAGGTGCTGCCGACGATCATCTTCTTCGCCGCGCTCACCGGCGTGCTGTACCACATCGGTTTCATGCAGTGGATCGTCAAGGGCATGGCCTGGGTCATCACCAAGGTCATGAACGTGTCCGGCGCGGAAACCACCAGCGTCTGCGCCAGTGTCTTCATCGGCCAGACCGAAGCACCGCTGACGATCAAGCCGTACATCGAGCGCATGACGCAGTCGGAGTTGATGACGGTGATGATCGGCGGCATGGCCCACATCGCCGGTTCCGTGATGGCCGCCTACGTCGGCCTGCTCGGCGGCGAAGACCCGCAGCAGCGCGTGTTCTTCGCCACCCACCTGCTGACCGCCAGCATCATGGCGGCACCGGCGACGATGATGCTGGCGAAGATCCTGATCCCCGAGACCGGCGAGCCGCTGACGCGCGGAACGGTCAAGCTGGAAGTCGAGAAAACCACCGCCAACGTGATCGATGCGGCCGCCACCGGCGCCGCCGACGGCCTGCGCCTTGCGCTCAACGTCGGCGCGATGCTGCTTGCGTTCATTGCCCTCGTGGCCCTGCTCAACGCGCCGTTCCAGTGGCTCGGCAGCCACGAATGGGGCGGCGGCGCGTCCCTCAACGCCTGGCTCAGTGCGCAGACCGGCAGCCCGGTCGAGCTGTCGCTGCAAACGCTGTTTGGCTGGATTCTGGCGCCGCTGGCGTGGCTGATTGGCGTGCCCTGGGGCGAGGCGCCGCTGGTCGGCAGCTTCATCGGCCAGAAGATCGTCATCAACGAATTCGTCGCCTACGTCGACATGTCGCAGCACATGGCCAGCCTCAGCCAGCAGAGCCAGCTGATCGCGACCTACGCGCTGTGCGGTTTCGCCAACTTCTCCTCGATCGCGATCCAGATCGGCGGCATCGGCGGCCTCGCGCCGAACCGTCGCGCCGACCTCGCTCGGCTCGGCCTGCGGGCGGTGCTCGGCGGCTCGATCGCCACGTTCATGACCGCCACCATCGCCGGCGTGCTGCACCAGCTCTGATCCGGACGGAGTCGGCCATGCAACGCGTCGACGTGGTCGTGGTTGGCGCGTTCGTGCAGGACCACATCTGGCGGCTGGACCGCCATCCGCAACCCGGCGAGACACGCCGCGCCACGGCGTTCTACAGCGGGCCCGGCGGCAAGGGCTTCAACCAGGCGGTCGCGTGCGCACGGCAAGGCGTGTCCTGCGCCTTCATCGGCGCGCTCGGCGACGATGCGGCCAGCGCGTCCGCGCGCCGGTTCGCGCAGGACGAAGGCCTGCCCTGTCGCTGGCAACTCCACGCCGACCGCGCCACCGCGACTTCGGGCATCTTCGTCGATGCCGGCGGCGCGCCGATGAACGTGGTGCAGCTGGACGCGAACGAGGCGCTGACACCGGGTTTCGTCGCCGCGCAGGAAGACCTGTTCCGCAACGCGCGCGTGTTGCTCACGCAGCTTGAGAACAATCTCGACGCGACGCGCGCCGCACTCGACATCTCCAGCCGCTGCGGCCTGTTGCGCCTCGTGAATCCGGCGCCGATGCATGCGCGGTTCGACACTGCGATGCTGGCCGTCTGCGACCTGCTGACGCCGAACGAAACCGAGTTCGCGCAACTGCTGCGGCAGGTCGCGGCAATCGGCATCGAGGCCGACACGCTCGCCGCGATGACCGACGCCGACCTGCACGCCCTGGCGCGCCAGCTGCCGGTACCGACCGTGGTGCTGACGCTCGGGGCGCACGGCAGCTTTGTTTCGCATGCGCGGCCGGGGCTGCACGGCGACAGCGGGACGCACTGCCGCATCGCACCCGAGCGTGTCGCGACGATCGATGCCACCGGCGCCGGCGATGCGTTCTCCGGCGCGCTCGCCGCGGCATTGGTGGCGATGGCCGGACGCCCGCTGCGCGAGGCCGTGCGCCACGCCAACCGCGTCGCGGCGCTGTCCACCGAACGGGTCGGCACCGCGCCGGTGATGCCGCGCGCGGACGAAGTGCGGCGGCGATTCGGGCCGATCTAGGCCGGTTCCGGAGGCAGCCCGCCAGCGCAGGCCGTGTGTTCGCTGTCGCTGGCGGCGCTCCGATCGCCGCGGCGCGATCGGAGCGCGGCGGCGCCGGTCATGCACGCAGCATGCGTTGCCCGCGAACCACCGCGCATCCGGTCAGCGCGGTGGTTCGCGCAGGTGTTCCTGGCGCGCGGCGCGGTGCGCGCGGAAGGTGCGCAGGCGCGCCCGCGCGCGGCCGCGGCGACGCCACCAGAACCAGCCGATCAGGCCGATCAGCAGCAGCACGCCGACCAGCACCACGCTTTCGCCGCGCTTGACCCAGGCCACCAGCCACTGATGGTTCTCGGCGCCATAGAAGCCCAGATACACCCACAACGGCACCGACAACACGGCGGCGAGGCCATCGAACAGGATGAATTGCATGAACGACACGCGCCGGCTCATGCCGGCGGTGATGTACACCGCCGTGCGCAGGCCGGGCAGGAAGCGCGCGAAGAACATCATGCGATTGCCGTAGCGCGCGAATTTGTGCTGCACCTTGGCGTAGCGGCGCGGTGTCAGCAGCCACGCGACCCAGCGCCATTTCAGCGCGCGCTGGCCGAAGATGCGCCCGGTCAGGAACATCACCGTGTCGCCGACCAGCACGCCGGCCAGCCCGACGAACACCATCACGTGCACGTTGGCGTAGCCAAGCCCGGCAATGACGCCGCCGGCGACCAGCGAGACATCTTCCGGAAACGGGATGCCGAAGCCGCTGGCGAGCAGCACGACGAACACCGCGAGGTAGCCGTGTTCGGTGAACAGCCGGATCAGGAAATCGAGGAAATCCATCAGCGCGCAGCCGCTGCGGGCAGATTTCGAGGGGGCGGCAACTGGCGGGTGGTCATGAACACGTCGTCTCCATCCGCGAAGTTTACCGGCAGGCGAAGGGCCGAGTCGCGCCACACCGCTACAATGCGCCAATGCGCATCGGTTCCCACGCCATCAATCCGCCCGTCGTGCTCGCGCCGATGGCCGGTGTCACCGACAAACCGTTCCGCCAGCTGTGCAAGCGGCTGGGCGCCGGTCTTGCCGTGTCGGAAATGACCAGCGCCGATCCGCGGCTCTGGACCACGCGCAAGTCGCTCAAGCGCATGGACCACAGCGGTGAGCCGGACCCGATCAGCGTGCAGATTGCCGGCTACGACCCGGCCATGCTGGCCGAGGCGGCGCGCTACAACGTCGCGCATGGCGCGCAGATCGTCGACATCAACATGGGCTGTCCGGCGAAGAAGGTCTGCAACGTGTGGTCCGGCTCGGCCCTGTTGCAGGACGAAGCCCTGGTCGGACGAATCCTCGACGCCGTCGTGCGCGCGGTGGACGTGCCCGTGACCTTGAAGATCCGCACCGGCTGGAACCGCGACAACCGCAACGGCGTGGCGATCGCGCGGATCGCCGAATCGGCCGGCATCGCCGCCCTCGCCGTGCACGGACGCACGCGCGCCGACCTCTACCAGGGCGAGGCCGAGTACGACACGATTGCCGCGATCAAGGCCGCCATCCGCATTCCGGTGCTGGCCAATGGCGACATCGATTCGCCGCAGAAGGCGCTCGGCGTGCTGCAGCGGACCGGCGCCGATGCGGTCATGATCGGCCGCGCCGCGCAGGGCCGGCCATGGATCCTCGGCGAGGTCGCGCACTACCTTGCCTCCGGCCAGCTGCTGCCGGCGCCGACGCCGGGCGAGGTGCGCGACATCCTGCTCGGCCACCTCGATGCGCTGCATGCGTTCTACGGCGAGCCGCAGGGCGTGCGCATCGCGCGCAAGCATCTGGGCTGGTATGCGAAAGACCGTCCGGAGAACGCCGCTTTCCGCGCCGTGGCCAATCGCGCCGAAAGTGCGCTCGAACAGCAGCGCCTGACGCGCGACTATTTCGACGCGCTGGCCGCCGGCGTGCCGGGCGAGTTCGCGGCCGCAGCCTGACGCCAAGCGGCGCGCCCCGCGCCCCTCCCGATCCCCTTGCCGGTTCCATTGCCGACTCCGTCTGGCGGCTGCGGTGTCCCGCCCGCCTTGCCGATGCCGCTCGCCGGCACATTCGGGACGCGGCGTGCACGCCAGACCGGCAGGCAGATCGGCGGAGGCGCGACCGCCGGCTCATGCCACGGGTCGCCGCGTCGTCGCGCAAGCGCGCGGCTTCAATCGCCGAAACGGCGTTCGCAATACGCCGTGTCCGGCGTCGAATCGAGATGGCGGCAGTAGTAATGCAGCGGCTGCAGGCGGCCATCGGCGCCGCGCGTGGTTTCCCAGTTGCGCCGCGCCAGCTTGCGACAGGCCTCGGCGAGCCAGCGATCGGACGGCGTCAGCGGCAATACCGCGCCGTCGGGCAGCGATTCGCGCACCGATTGCAGGGCGCAGCTGTCGACCACGCCGCGCTCGTCCACGCTCAGGCGCAGCACCACCCACTGGCCGACTTCCGGGGCCAGCTGCTCGGCGAAGCGCGGCTGCAAGGCGGCGCTTGCGACGGTGGCGAATGACGCCAGCAAGGCGGCGATGGCGGACACCGCGCGCACGGCGGCGTGCCGCTCAGAATCCCGCGCCGGGCTGGCGCAGGTAGTCGGCTTCATCCGCGGTCGAGGTTCGGCCAAGGGCGGCGTTGCGGTGCGGGAAACGGCCGAAACGCGCGATCACGTCGCGATGGCGCTCGGCGTAATCGAGATAGCCGTCGAACGCCGCACGCAGCGACGCCGGCACCGCATCGCGCAACGCGGCGAACAGCGCCACCGAACGATCCTGATCGGCCAGCGATTCGGAGTGCTCCAGCGGCAGGTAGAAGAACACGCGCTCGATCGGCCGCAACGCGCGGTCGACGCCGGCCTGCAGTCCCTCGGTCACCCACGCGCGCGCCTGCGCATCGTGCGCGAACGCACGCGCATCGCCGCGGAACAGGTTGCGCGAGAACTGGTCGATCAGGATCACCAGCGCAAGGCAGCCCTGCGGCGTCGCGCGCCATTCTTCCAGCGCGCCGGCGGCGGCCTGCTCACAGAGGCGGGAAAAGCGCGCGCGGATTTCCGCGTCGACGGCGTCGCCGCCGCGGAACCAGAGCGCGCCTTTCGCGGCGATCACATCGGCATCGTCGGCGGCGTCACCGAACCAGTAGTGCAGCACCTCGGCCGCGCGTGGATCGATCCTGGCCACGTCGTTCACCGCGCCGCCGGCCGGCCACCGAGCACGCGCGCCGGCAGCAGGATGATCGAGCGCAGCAGCTGGAACACGCCGTCGACGGCGATGCCGAGCAGACGGAACGGCAGCATCAGCAGCCACACCAGCGGATACAGCAGCAAGGCCAGCAGGGCCAGCGGCCAGCAGAATACCAGCAGCAATACCCAGATCAGGAAAGTCAGCATCGTCGAATCCGTCCTCGCGCACGCCCAATGCGGCAACGATGCCGGATATGGGGACGCAAGGGGAGTGCCGAAAGTGCGCCGGCCGTTTGCGACGCGCCTGTCATGCAGGCGGCGGGGCGGGCACGGCTTCGCCGCATCGCACCGGCGTGCGCCTCAGGCCGTGCCGGATTTTTCCGCCGCGCCCGGCAGGGCATCCAGTTCCGCCGCCTCCGCCAGCGCAGGCGGAACGAGCGTGTCCGCCGGCGGCGCGGCGGCGACCTGTGCCGGCATGCGCGCCGTCACGCGGATCGCCATCAGCAGGGCCAGCCCGACCAGTAGTGCGGCCACACCGAACGTGACGCCGGCCCAGGCTTTGTGCAGATGGCTCTGGCTGACCGCGGCGAAGGTGCGCGTGAACAGGGTTGGCGCGATGATGCCGGCGATGCTCGACAGGCTCGAGATCGCGCCCTGCAGGCGTCCCTGTTCGGCCGGATCGACCTGGCTGGAAATCATCGCCTGCGTGGCCGGCCCGGCCAGCCCCCACAAGGCGGCGATCGGCGATGCCGCCCAGAACCACCAGCCGCTGGGCGCGAGGCCGTACAGCGCGAATCCGACCGCACCGCAGGCCAGTCCGAACAGCATCGTGCTGCGCTCGCCGTAGCGTTTGACCACGCGCCGCACCAGACCGCCCTGCACGATGATGCCGAGCACGCCGACCAGGCCGAGCGTGTAGCCGACCATCTTCATGCCCCAGCCGAAGCGGTAGTCGGCGTACAGCACGAAGGTGCTCGGGTAGACGACGTGGGCCAGCGCCATCAGGAACATCACGCCGACCAGACCGAACACCTGCGGATAGCGTCGCAGCAGGCGCAGCGATCCGATCGGGTTGGCGTTGCGCCAGTCGAAGCGCGGCGAGCGGCGCTCCGGCGGCAGCGATTCCGGCAACACGAAGTAGCCGTACAGGAAATTGGCCAGCGCAAGGCCGACCGCGAGCCAGAATGGCAGGCGCGGATTGATCTCGCCCAGCAGGCCGCCGACCGCCGGCGCGATGACAAAGCCGATGCCGAAGGCCATGCCGATCATGCCGAACGCGCCGGCGCGTTTTTCCGGCGGCGTCACGTCGGCGATGTAGGCATTGGCGGTGCTGAAGCTGGCCGCGGTGATGCCGGAAATCAGGCGTCCGATGAACAGCAGCGGAAGGCTGTTGACCAGTGCCATCATCAGGAAATCGAGGCCGAGGCCGAGATTGGACAGCAAGATCACCGGACGCCGCCCGAAGCGGTCCGATAGCGCTCCCTGCACCGGCGTGAACAGGAACTGCATCGCCATGAACGCGGTGGCGAACCAGCCATACCAGATCGCCGCGCGCGGCACGTCGCCGGCGAGAAAGCCCTCGATCAGGTGCGGCAGCACCGGAATGATCAGGCCGAACGCGAGGATGTCGATCAGCACCGTGACGAAGATGAACAC
>JASLGB010000035.1 GCA_030150315.1 Dokdonella sp.
GTAAAAGCGCTCGATGAATCCGTTTCCGCGCAGGCAGCGTCCGTAGCTGGCTTGTAGGTCGTCGTATCGGTCGGTCACGTAGACAATTTCCCCTGGGCCTGATGCGAACGACAGCAACACGCAGCGCCCGATCAAGCCGACCATGCTCGCAGAGGACGATCGGCCTGTCGTGAGGCATGCGGTCGCGGGGCAACCGTGGCCGGGCGCGGGGCGCCACGGACCTTTGGCCCCGCGCGGGGGAAACGCGGGATCAGAGCCCGCTGGCGGCCTGTGCCACGGCGCGGAACAGGGCGCGGCCCTTGTTCATGGTTTCCTCCCACTCCTTTGCGGGGTCGGAGTCGTACACCACGCCGGCGCCGGCCTGCACATGCAGCTGGCCGTCCTGGATCACCGCCGTGCGGATGGCGATGGCGGTATCGGCGTCGCCATTCCAGCCGATGTAGCCGATCGCGCCGGAATAGATGTTGCGCCGGTGCGGTTCCAGTTCCTGGATGATCTCGATCGCGCGGATCTTCGGCGCGCCGCTGACCGTGCCGGCCGGAAACGTCGCCTTCAGCACATCCATGTAGCTGAGGCCGTCGCGCAGCTCGCCCTCGACCTGGCTGACGATGTGCATGACGTGCGAATAGCGTTCGACGACGAAGCTCTCGGTCAGCTCGACCGTGCCGGTCTTGCTGACGCGCCCCACGTCGTTGCGGCCAAGGTCGATCAGCATCAGGTGCTCGGCGCGCTCCTTGGTGTCGGCCAGCAGCTCCTGCTCGAGCGCGAAGTCTTCCTCGGGCGTGCTGCCGCGCGGACGCGTGCCGGCGATCGGGCGCACGACCACGCGCCCCTGCTTCAGGCGCACGAGGATTTCCGGCGACGAGCCGACGATCTGCGTGCCGCCGAGATCGACGAAATACATGTACGGCGACGGGTTCAGCGCGCGCAGCGCGCGATAGACATCGACCGGCCGCGCGCGGAACGGCACCGACAGACGCTGCGACGGCACCACCTGGAAAATGTCGCCGGCGCGGATGTAGTTTTTCGCCTTGGCGACCATCGCCTCGAATTCCTCGCGCGTGAAGCTGGAGCGGAAGTCCTGCTCCTGCAGCGCCTTCGGATCGAGCACGTCGGGATAGCCGGACGCGGCATGGCGCAGGCGGAACACCAGCTCGTCCAGGCGCCGGCGTGCGCGCGCATACGCCTGCGGCCGCGACGGATCGGCGTGCACGATCAGGTACAGCCGTCCCTTGAGGTTGTCGAACACGGCGACTTCCTCGCTCAGCATCAGCAGCGCGTCGGGCGTGCCAAGCAGGTCGGGCTTGTCGTTGCGGCTCAGGCGCGGCTCGATCCAGCCGATCGTCTCGAAGCCGAAATGGCCGACAAGGCCGCCGGTGAACGCGGGCAGACCATCGACCTCGGCCACCTTGTAGGCGGCACGGATGCGGTCGATCTCGGCCAGCGGATCGTCCAGCTCGCGCGTTTCCACGACTTCGCCGAACTCCTCGACCGTCAGCGTGCGCCCGCGCAGCGAATACACGCGCTTGCACGGCAGGCCGATGATCGAGTGGCGACCCCAGTTCTCACCGCCCTCGACCGACTCGAACAGATAGGCGTACGGGCCGTCGGCAAGCTTCAGATAGACCGACAGCGGCGTGTCGAGGTCGGACAGCACCTCGCGCGCGACCGGAATGCGGTTGCAGCCCTGCGCGGCGAGGGCGTCGAATTGTTGCTGGGTGATCACGTAGGGAACGCCGGGTTTTGCGGAGCGCAACGATAGCAGGACGCGGCGGATGCGTGCTTGGAATCACGGCACGCGGCGGCAAACGCGCGTGCCGGCACGGGCGCAGGCAACGGATTCCATCCGCCAACCCACCCGCCATCGCCACGCCGACCGGCTCCGAGGAACGGAGCCGGTCGGCGGCAGGATCAGAACGCGGGCAGCACCGCGCCGTGGTACTTCTTCTCGATGAAGGCCCGCGCCTCGGCGCCGTGCAGGGCCTCGGCCAGCTTCTTCAGTGCCGGCACGTCCTTGTTGTCCTCGCGCGCCACCAGCACGTTCACATACGGCGTCTTCGAGTCCTCGATCGCCAATGCATCCTTCGACGGGTCGAGCTTGGCGTCGAGCGCGTAATTGGTATTGATCACGGCCGCATCGACCTGGCCGAGCACGCGCGGCAGGGTCGCCGCCTCCAGCTCGCGGAACTTCAGCTTCTTCGGATTCGTCGCGATGTCCTTGACCGTGGACACCGGGTTGGCCGGGTCTTTCAGCGTGACCAGTCCGGCCTTCTGCAGCAGCAGCAGGGCGCGGCCGGTATTGCTCGGATCGTTCGGCAGCGCCACGTTGGCGCCGTCGGCCAGCTCCGCCAGCGATCCGAGCTTGCGCGAATACAGGCCGAGCGGCTCGACGTGCACGTCCGCGACCGCGACCAGGTGCGTGCCGCGGTTGTGGTTGAATTCGGCGAGGTACTGCTTGGTCTGGAAGTAGTTCGCGTCGATGCGCTTTTCGGCCACCTGCACGTTCGGCTGCACGTAGTCGGCGAACACGCGCACCTTCAGGTCGATGCCCTGCGCGGCGAGCACCGGCTTCACCGCTTCCAGGATTTCGGCGTGCGGCACGGCGGTCGCGGCGACGGTCAGGGTCTCCGCCGCGTGCACGGAGGAAAAGGCCGCCAGTGCGGCGACAAGGGCAAGAAAACGATTCATGGCGATGGTCCCGTGGGCAAGACCCCGATTCTGCGCCCTGCAGCACGCCGCGGCATGCACCGCGGTTGGTTGCTGATAACCGAACGGAATGAATCCGTTCAGCGACGGCTGAGTTTCGCCACCAGCCAGTCGCCGAACATCTGCAGTGCCTGCACCAGCACCAGCAGGAGCAGGACGGTGACGACCATGACGTCGGTCTGGAAACGCTGGTAGCCGAAACGCACGGCCAGATCGCCGAGGCCGCCCGCGCCGATCACGCCGGCCATCGCGGTGTAGGACACCAGCGCGATCGCGGTGACGGTGGCGCCGGCGACCAGACCCGGCATCGCCTCCGGCAGCAGCGCGCCGAACACGATCTGGCGCGTCGTCGCGCCCATCGCCTGGCAGGCCTCGATAATGCCGCGGTCGACCTCGCGCAAGGCATTTTCGACCAGCCGCGCGAAGAACGGCGCGGTGCCGACGACCAGCGGCGGGATCGCACCGGCCACGCCGAGCGAGGTGCCGACCAGCACCACGGTGAACGGGATCATCACGATAAGCAGAATGATGAACGGCACCGAGCGCAACACGTTCACGAGGAACGACAGCACCGCGTAGACCGTGGGCTGGGCCAGCAGTTGCCGCTTGCCGGTCAGGAACAGCAGCACGCCGAGCGGCAGGCCGATCAGGATGCTCGCCGCGAGCGAACCGCCGAGCATCAGCAAGGTATCGAGACCGGCCTCGCCGATGTCGGCCCAGTCGATGTTGTTGAACCACCCGTCCATCAGGCCAGATCCTCCACGCGCACGCCGGCATCGCTGAAGGCACGCAGCGCGCCGTCCACGTCGTCGCCGCTGACGGCGACGGTGAGCTGGCCGTAGGGCGTGTCCTTGATGCGGTCGATGCGCCCGGCAAGGATGTTGTAGTCGACGCCGCTGGCACGCGCGACGCGGCCGAGCAGCGGTGCATAGGTCGCTTCGCCACGGAAGGTCAGGCGCACGACGCGGCCTTGCGCATGCGCCAGGTCCTCGCGCCGCTCGCGCTCGTCGACGTGTTCGGCCTCGAACACGAAGCGGCGCGTGGTCGCGTGCTGCGGATGCAGGAACACGTCGGCAACCGTGCCGCTTTCGACCAGCCGGCCACCATCGAGCACGGCGACGCGGTCGCAGACGCGGCGGATGACGTCCATCTCGTGCGTGATCAGCACGATGGTCAGGCCCAGTTCGCGGTTCAAACCGGCCAGCAGTTGCAGCACCGACGCGGTCGTCTCCGGGTCGAGCGCGCTGGTCGCCTCGTCGCAGAGCAGGATGTCCGGCTCGCTGGCCAGCGCGCGCGCAATGCCGACGCGCTGCTTCTGGCCACCGGAAAGCTGCGCCGGATACTTCGCCGCGTGCGCTTCCAGCCCGACACGGCCGAGCAGCTCGCGCACGCGCGCCTCGCGCTGCGCACCCGGCAGGCCGGCCAGCGCGAGCGGAAACGCGATGTTCTGCGCCACGGTCTTCGACGACAGCAGGTTGAAGTGCTGGAAGATCATGCCGATGCGCCGACGCAGCGCGCGCAGCTCGTCGCCCGTGGCCCGGGTCACGTCGCGCCCTTCGATCAGCAGCCGGCCTCCGCTGGGACGCTCGAGCAGGTTGATCGTGCGCAGCAAGGTGGACTTGCCCGCGCCGGAATGGCCGATCACGCCGAACACCTCGCCGCGGCCGATCGAAAGGTCGATCGGCTGCAGCGCGCGCACGCCGGAATAGTCTTTGGTAAGGCCCTGGAACTGGATCATCGGGCGATTCTATCGGAGGCCGATCCATCGCAGACCGATCTATCGGAGGCCGGTCTATCTGACCGCGATTGCCGCCGAAGCATCGCCGTCGAACCCGTCCGCGAAGAGCTCGTCCGCTGCGCCGACCACGACCGCCGCCTTGCGCACGACGTCGTAGTCATTGCCGTCGGCGATACGGTCGCGCGACCAGTACAGCTCGACCGCGGACGAGGAATCGCCGACCAGCGGATGCGGCTCGACGTCGTCCTCGTCCGGCGTGTCGGTCACCGTGATGGTCGGCTCCCACGCGAGGCCATCGATGGAACGACGCGCCGCGATGTCGAACTGCTGGCCGACCTGGCGGATCCAGAACAACACGAAGGCGCCGTCCGGCATCACCACCGGCAGCGAGTCGTGGTGGTTTCCGGTGAATGCGAAATCCTGCGGCGCGGCGCTCCAGTCGCGCACGTCGGTGGTGGTTTTCACATGCATGCGGAGCTGGTAGTTGCCCGGGTTGACCTGGTAGCTGGCCAGATACAGGCCATCGCTTTCGCGGTAGGCGATGCGTGGCAATGCCGCGCCGCTGGCGATCGACGTGCGCTGCGTGTCCCAGTTGACGCCGCCATCGCCGGACTGCGCGACCCAGGCGCCACCCTGAAGGCGCTGATAGCTCATGGTCAGCGTGCCGTCGGCATGGCCAATGACATGCGGGTTGATCTCGCCCGCCGTGGGCCAGCCCAGATCCAGCGCGCCGCGCTCGGTGAACGAGACGCCATCGACACTGTCCGCGCGCCAGATGCGGAAACTGCTGCCAGTGCCCTTCAGGTAGAACAAGACGTAGTCGCCCGGCCCGCGCTGCACCAGCGCCGGATGGCGTTCGTTCTCGGCCGAATCGATGATCGGCACTGGCGTGCTCCAGCTGGCGCCGTCGTCGACCGAGCGAGTCAGCCACAGGTCGCCGACATTCGCGCCGTCGAGCCGCTCGAACACGACGATGCGCGCACCGTCGTCGCTGGAGCGGATCACCGCCGCCTGATAGTCGCGTCCGGGGCCGTCGGTCACGTTTTCCACGGCCGCCCAGGCCGTGCCGACGAACACTGCGCACGCCACGCCGACAACACACCTTCC
The DNA here is from genome assembly GCA_030150315.1 of Dokdonella sp. Classification (GTDB taxonomy): domain Bacteria; phylum Pseudomonadota; class Gammaproteobacteria; order Xanthomonadales; family Rhodanobacteraceae; genus Dokdonella_A. The sequence goes on from JASLGB010000035.1 coordinate 5,552, forward strand.
GATCACGCCGTTTCCCTCATTCGTCCAGACATTTCATGCCGAGCCGCCCTCGCTCAGGCGACGCCGCGGCAAACCGCTCATGCGCAGGCTGAAGG
>JASLGB010000079.1 GCA_030150315.1 Dokdonella sp.
ATCGAGAACACGTCTATGAAGTCGCTGCTGTCCAAGCTCGACGTGGAAACTTTCGTGCTCGATCTCGCCGCGACGCCGAGCGCGTTGCCCGACGTGCCCGGCGTGCGCCTGTCGATGGCCGACGCGGTCACGCTCGAAGCGGAAATGTCGCGCGACCACGATCTCAACTCGCTGTTCGGCGCACTGTCGCGGGCCGGCATCATGGTGCGCTCGATGCGCAACAAGGCCAATCGCCTGGAGGAACTGTTCGTGCGTCTCGTCGAAAACGGAAAAGCCGCATGAACGCGCAAGGCCGGCTCGTCGCCTTCAACACGATCGCGCGCCGCGAGGTGATGCGCATCCTGCGCATCTGGACGCAGACGCTGCTGCCGTCGGCGATCACCATGACGCTGTACTTCGTCATCTTCGGCCGCATGGTCGGCAGCCGCATCGGCGACATCGAGCCGGGCATCGGCTACATCGACTACATCGTGCCGGGCCTGATCATGATGGCCGTCATCACCAACAGCTACGGCAACATCTCGTCCTCGTTCTTCGGCGCGAAGTTCGGCCGCCATGTCGAGGAAATGCTGGCCTCGCCGATGCCGGGCTGGGTGGTCCTGTCAGGCTACGTCGCCGGCGCGATGCTGCGCGGGCTGCTGGTTGCGCTGATCGTGCTGGCGATCTCGCTGCTGTTCACGCGCATCCACCTGTACCACCCGTGGATCACGCTGGCGACCGTGCTGCTGACCTCGCTGGTGTTTTCCCTCGCCGGTTTCGTCAACGCGATGTTCGCGAAGAAGTTCGACGACATCGCGCTGGTACCGACCTTCGTGCTGACGCCGCTGACCTATCTCGGCGGCGTGTTCTATTCCGTCAGCGCGCTCGGATCGCCGTGGAAGGAAATCTCCTACGCCAACCCGATCCTGTACATGGTCAACGCGTTTCGCCACGGCCTGCTCGGCGTCACCGACGTGCCGCTCGGCGTGGCGTTCGCGGTGATGATCGGCTTCGCCGTGGTGCTCTCCATCGTGGCGATGACCCTGCTGGAGCGCGGCGTCGGCCTGCGTTCCTGAAACACGCCGCACACCCGTCCGTTTCGCCGCGGTGAATCAGGCCGACCCCGGGCGCCGTCACAGCCCGAGGCGCGCCTGCGACGCGCCACTGTTCGCCCAAGGCGCCGGGATCACGCCTGAACGGTCACCGATAGTGCGCGCAGGTGAACGCTCCGTCGCGGCGGCCGCGACTAGTGCGCGCATCGCCGCGGCCCTACCTTGTGCGCTACACGCAACAAGGAGAGCGACATGATCGAGCGCAGGCCTTTCGAAGAACTGGGTGGTGCCGACCACGGCTGGCTGAAGGCGAAGCATCATTTCTCGTTCGCCAACTACATGGATCCCAAGCGCATGGGCTGGGGCGCGCTGCGCGTCTGGAACGACGACGAGATCGGCGCCGGCACGGGCTTTCCGCCGCACCCGCACTCGGACATGGAAACCATCACCTATGTGCGCGACGGCGCCATCACGCACGAGGACAGCCTCGGCAACAAGGGACGTACCGAAGCCGGCGACGTGCAGGTGATGAGTGCCGGCAGCGGCATCCGCCATGCCGAGTACAACGCCGAAAAGGACACCACGCGCATCTTCCAGATCTGGATCGTGCCCGATTCGCGCGGCGGCGAACCGTCGTGGGGCGCGCGTCCGTTTCCAAAGAGTGAACGCTCGGGCCGTTTCGTCACGCTGGCCAGCGGGCGCGCGGACGATGGCGATGCCCTGCCGATCCGCGCCGATGCGCGCGTGCTCGGCGCCACGCTGAAAACCGGCGAAGTCGCCGAGTACGCGCTCGGCGCCGGACGGCATGCGTATCTGGTCGTGGCCAAGGGCAGCGTCGACGTGAATGGCGAACGCATCGATGTCCGCGATGGCGCGGCCATTCGCGACGTCGCCACGATCACGGTGAAGGCCCTCGCCGATGCCGAGGTGGTGCTGGTCGACTCGCGCTGAGCGATGCCGGGTCGATGACGTCCGCGTTCGGACGCATCGACCCTCGTCCATGCGCCCGCCGCGCACCGGCGGCCGCGGCCGTTACAGGCCGCCGGCTACAGGCCGAAGAACGCGCGCGCGTTGGCGGTGCTGATGGCGGCCGTGGTGGCAACGTCTTCGCCGCGCGCGGCGGCGACAGCGGCGCAGACATGCGCCAGGTACATCGGCTCGTTGCGCCGATGCGACGGCTTCGGCTTCAGGTCGCGCGGCAGCAGATAGGGCGAATCGGTCTCGATCATCAGGCGGTCGGCCGGGATGCGCTTCACCAGGTCGCGCAGGTGGTAGCCGCGGCGCTCGTCGCAGATCCAGCCGGTGATGCCGATGAACCAGCCGCGCTCGAGGTAGGCATCCATCTCCTCGCCCTCGCCGGTAAAGCAATGCACGATCGCCTGCCCGATGCGTCCGCTGAAACGGTCCATGCAGGCGATGAAGTCGGCGTGCGCATCGCGCTGATGCAGGAACAGCGGCTTGCCGCTGTCCACCGCGATCCCGAGCTGGCGCTCGAACGCATCGATCTGCGCCGCATGCGGCGAGAAATCGCGGAAGTAGTCGAGGCCGGTTTCGCCGACCGCCTTCACCTCCGGCATGGCCACCAGCTCGCGCAGCAGCGCATCGGTGGCGTCGTCGTATTCGTGCGCGTGGTGCGGATGCACGCCGGCGGTCGCATGCAGGAATCCGGGGTGCTGGCGCGCCAGTTCCTGCGCGGCGCGGCTGCCGCCCGCGCTGGCTCCGGTCACGACCATCTGCGCCACGCCGTGTGCGCGGGCGCGCTCCAGCACGGCGTCGAAATCGCTGCGGAAGGATTCGTGCGTGAGGTTCGCACCGATGTCGAT
>JASLGB010000136.1 GCA_030150315.1 Dokdonella sp.
CTCGAACCACGCGCGATACAGCTCCGCACTGCTGCCACTTCGCCACCAATGCACGCTGTTGCGGTCGGAGCCGACCTCCAGCGTCTGCACCGCTGCTTCCGGCGCACTCAAGCGTGCGACGCCTCTGCGCGCGAGCCCACCGATATTCGCGAAATCTCCGCCGACCAGCACCTTGCCATCGGGCTGCACGGAAACGCTATGAACCATGCCGCCGACTCCGGGATTGAAGTCGGCATCCAGGGTGCCGTCCGCATTCAGACGCGCAAGCGTTGTTGCGCACCTGCCCGCCGATCTCCGTGAACCCCCCGGCGACCAGCAGCTTGCCATCCGCCTGCACGACGACGCTGTCGATTTGCCCGTTGGCTTGAGGATCGAAGCCGGCATCCAGCGTGCCGTCCGCGTTCAGACGCGCAATGCGGTTGCGCGCATGCTCGCCGATCTTCGTGAAGTTTCCACCCACCAAGGCCTTGCCATCCGCTTGCACGACAATGACGCGCACATCCAAATCGGCATCCAGATTGAACCCGTCCGCCGCCGATTGCTCCCAGGCCGGCACCACCAGAAGCCACAACAGCAGTGCCAGAAGCACGCCCGGCCAATACCTCGCTACCCGTCGAGATCGCGCGCCGATCCCGCGTCGCCGAGTCGACTCGGCGATGGATTCGTTGCTCATGATCCCCCCCCTGTACTTCAGCAATCCGCTCGTGCGAGCGCCAGACAAACAGCACTGCGCTTTCGGTGGCGAAAGCGGGCGCCGCTCAAGTCTTCCTTAGGCCATACGATGCCCGAGACGAATTTGCTCGCCGCGACGCCGGTGGCCGCGAGACTGCGACACGTCGCGCGTCTGCCCGCACTGCGCGTGCGCACCTTGCAGGCACACTGGGAACTGGACCACGGCGACGTCAGGCTGGCCGCCGCGTGGCCGGCTAAGGTCGACCCGTGGCGCGCACGCCTGCCGTCGCGCGATCGGCCGAACCTGAACCTGCTGCAGGCGCGTGCCGCTTCGGAGCTGGGCGATTCCGCTCGCGCCCTCGAAAGGGAACAGGCGTCGGCACCGGAATATCGCGCCCTGCTCGGGGACGCCGATGCGGCGACGCGATCGGCGCATCGGCTGGCGCAGTCCCTCGCCGAACGGCCCTGATGCGCCGGCCCTCGGGCGCCCGTCGCCCGGCCGCCTGCTAAACTATCGGCTCGCTCGACTGGAACACGACCATGAACGCCACTGACCACAACCTGCCCACTCCCTGGCGCTTCGGCGTCCTCGCGATCCTGGCGATCGTGATGATTGCCACGCGCGCGAACCTGATCCCGCTCGGCACGCATGCCGGCTCGCTGCCGGACGCCTCCTGGGCTGCGTTTTTCGTCGCCGGCTTCTATCTGGCGCGCTCCTGGCGCTGGGCATTCCCGCTGCTGATGGCGGTTGCGGTCGGCGTCGACTATGCCGTCATCACCGGCCAAGGCATCGGCTTCTGGCAGCACTACTGCATGTCGCCCGCATACTGGTTCCTGGTGCCGAGCTACGGCGCGCTGTGGTTTGGAGGCAGCTGGCTGCGTCGCCACTACGCCGGCCTGCAGCTGCGCACTCTGGGACTGCTCGCACTCGCCACCGTCGTTTCCGCCAGCGTGTGCTACCTGATTTCCAACGGCAGCTATTACTGGCTCAGCACCAGCTGGCAGGCCGCCAGCGGCGCAACCGCCACGTTCGGCGGCTGGCTCAAGAACCTCGGCGACTGGTACCTGCCGTTCATCGGCCTGACCCTGGTCTATGTCGCGGTGGCCGCCGTGCTGCACACCCTCGCCGTACTGTTGCTGCGCACGCTTCCGGCGCACGACGGCAGCCACCAGCACCGCTGATCCGCGGCCCGGAGCCCGGCGCCCGCGCCGGCTCCGATTTCCCATCCACCCTTCCGCCGCCGCGCCGTGCCGCGCGCCGCGAGGGAAAGATCGCGACGGACCGCTGCGAGCACCCCATGGGCAACCGCCTCTCGAAAATCTACACGCGCACCGGCGACGACGGCAGCACCGGTCTCGGCGACGGCTCGCGCGTCGGCAAGGACTCGGCGCGCGTTGCGTCCTATGGCACCGTCGACGAACTCAACAGCGCCATCGGCATCGTGCTCGCCGTTGACCTTCCTGAGCGCGTGCGGGAAGTGCTGACTCAGGTGCAGCACGACCTGTTTGATCTTGGCGGAGAGCTGTGCATTCCCGGCATGGAAATGGTGCACGCGGCCGACATCGAGCGGCTGGAGCAGGCGCTGGACGAACTCAATGAGGGCCTGCCGCCGCTGAAGGAATTCATCCTGCCCGGCGGCGGCCTTGCCGCGGCGCATTGCCATCTCGCGCGTACGATCTGCCGCCGCGCCGAGCGCGAGGTCGTCGCGCTTTCGCGGATCGAAGCGGTACGCGCCGAAGCCACGCATTATCTGAACCGGCTGTCCGACCTGCTGTTCGTGATCGCGCGCGTATTGGCGCGCCATTCCGGCCACGGCGAAGTGCTGTGGCAGCACGAGCGGCGCAAGCGGCCCGGGGCCTGAGTCGCGCGCGCGCCGCGCCATGACTGTCACGATCTACACGCATCCGCGCTGCCTGCAGCACGATGCCGGCCCGGGCCATCCGGAATCGCCGGCCCGCTTGACGACCGTTCTGCAGGCGCTGTCCGCGCCGGCCTTCGCCGCGTTGCCGCGACGCCAGGCGGTACATGCCTTGCGTTCGCAGATCGCGCGCGTGCACACGCGCGACCTGCTCGACCACATCCTCGATCCCTACGCACCGCCGCGCCGACCGCTGGACGCCGACACCTGGATGTCCGAGCACTCGGTCGAAGCGGCCCTGCTGGCCGCCGGCGCCGTCATCGCCGCGGTGGATGCAGCCATCGATGATCCGCGCGAACGCGCCTTCTGCGCGGTGCGCCCGCCCGGCCACCACGCCACGCCCGACACGGCGATGGGTTTTTGCCTGTTCAACAACGTCGCGATCGGCGCGGCGCATGCGCTCGACCGCGGACTCGCGCGCGTGGCGATCGTCGATTTCGACGTGCACCACGGCAATGGCACGCAGGACATCTTCTGGCGCGAGCCGCGCGTGATGTACGCCTCCTCGCACGAGGACGCGCTGTATCCGGGCAGCGGGCAGCGCGATGAAACCGGCCTCGGCAACATCGTCAACATGCCACTGGTCACCGGCAGCGGCGCCGCGACGTTCCGCGCCGCCTGGGAAATCCGCGGACTGCCCGCGCTGGAGGCATTCCAGCCGCAGCTGCTGCTGATTTCCGCCGGTTTCGACGGCCACCGGCTCGACCCGCTGGCCGACCTCAATCTCGACGGCGCCGACTATGCGTGGCTGACCGCGCGCCTGGTCGAACTGGCCGAGCGCCACTGCGGCGGGCGCATCGTGTCCTGCCTCGAAGGGGGCTACAGCCTGGCCGCACTGAGCGAATCGGTGCCGCTGCATGTCGCGGCACTAGCCGGCATCGACCCGGGCTGAAGGCGAACCGACCCGATCTTCCGCCGGCCCGGACGCCGGCCAGCCGGGCAGCAATCGGCCCGGGCACCGACGCGCCGGGGCCGGTCGCACAAAGGCCGGGCGTTTGCCGCCCGCCGACGCTTGCGGCAAGCTAGCGAGCTTGCGCCCAAGCCAGAAGCCGCCCGTGCCCCACCGCCTTGTCCTGCGCCCGCGACGCCTGCTCGCGGCAGCCATCCTTGTTGCCATGGCCCCGATCGCGCACGCGCTGGACGCGGACGCACCCAATTGCCCGGCCGGCGTTCTCAAATGCCCGAAAAAGCCGGTCGACTGGGGCATGTGCTCGAAGAACGACCTGCTCGACTTCTACACGCCGGGGCTGCCGACCGAAGGCGACCGCGCCAGCGCCGAGCGCTCGGCGACGGCACAGAAGGTTTCCACGCCCGATCCGAACCGCTACGTGCTGGAAGGCGACGCCACCGTGCGCCAGCTCGACCTGATGCTGCGCGCGAAAAAGCTGAGCTACAACGCCGAAACGACCGACTACTCGGCGGAAGGCGAGGTGCGCTACCAGGATCGCAGTCTGCTGATGTCGGCCGACCGCGCCGAAGGCAATGCGGATCTGGACCGCTGCACGCTCGAGGGCGTGCAATACCAGCTGCTGTCCTCGCGCGGCAACGGCGTCGCGCAAGTGGCCGTGATGGAAGACGCCGACCACACCAGACTCACCGGCGCGCGCTACTCCACCTGCGACATCAACGACCAGCAATGGGCGTTCAGCGCGCACGAGATCGTGCTCGACCGCGTCGAGGGCGTCGGCCGTGCGCGCAACGTCAGCTTCCGCGTGCTGAACGTGCCGGTGTTCTGGTTCCCGTATGTGCGCTTCCCGATCGACGACCGTCGCGTCAGCGGCTTCCTCGCGCCGACGCTCGGCTTCGGCAGCCGCCGCGGCCTCGATGTCATCGTGCCGTATTACCTGAACCTCGCGCCGAACTA
>JASLGB010000119.1 GCA_030150315.1 Dokdonella sp.
CCCGCACAATCAGCTTGGAAGGCTGAGGTTCTACCATTGAACTACTCCCGCGCCGGAACAGACCTGCTTGGGTGGTGCACCGGCGAGATACGTCATTCGCCGGCCTTTTTTTGAACTCCGGAAACCGTGGCCCGGCACTTCCGATTTGCTTGGTGGAGGGAGGTGGATTCGAACCACCGAAGGCGTGAGCCAGCAGATTTACAGTCTGCCCCCGTTGGCCGCTTGGGTATCCCTCCGGAATCTCGCTTCAGGACTTTCGTCCGAACCCTTCGTTACGAAACAGCCTGTAACGCGGAGCCCGCTATTCTCGATTCACCACCCTCACACTGTCAAGCATTCCGGCGAGAAATTTTCGACAATTCGCCGATTCCGTGAGGCCAAGCGCGTGAACCGTCGCCAAGGCCGTCGCCGAAGGCCCGCAGCCGTGCATATTTGCCCAGCTGCATGCCTTCGACACCGATTGGCGAAGCCGCCGAATATGGGCGCTTCGCCACCGAAAGACTCAGACGTTGAAGCGGAAGTGCAGCACGTCCCCTTCCTGGACGATGTACTCCTTGCCCTCCAGACGCAGGCGACCGACCTCGCGTGCACCCGACTCGCCCTTGTACTTGATGTAATCGTCGTAGGCGATCGTCTCGGCGCGAATGAAGCCGCGCTCGAAGTCGGTATGGATCACGCCGGCTGCCTGCGGAGCGGTCGCCCCCTTCCTCACCTGCCAGGCCCGCACTTCCTTCTCGCCGGCGGTGAAATAGGTTTGCAGGCCAAGCAGCCTGTACCCGGCGCGGATCACGCGATTGAGGCCCGGCTCGTCGAGACCGAGATCCTTCAGGAATTCGTCGCGGTCCGCATCCTCGAGCTGCGCCATCTCCTCCTCGATCGCCGCGCATACGGGAACGACCTCCGCCCCTTCCTGCGCCGCGCGCTCGCGCACGCGATCGAGGTGCGGATTGTTCTCGAATCCGTCCTCGCGGACGTTGGCGATGTACATCAGCGGCTTCAGCGTGAGCAGGAAAAGATCGCGCACCAGCGTCTTTTCTTCCTCGTCGAGACCAAGGCTGCGCGCCACCCGGCCCTCATCGAGTCCCGCCATCAGCTTCTGCAGTACCGGCCTGCGCGCCAGCGCCTCCTTGTCGTTTGCCTTGGCGGCGCGCTCGACGCGCTGCAACGCCTTCTCGACAGACTCCAGATCGGCCAGCGCCAGCTCGGTATCAATGGTTTCGATATCGGCGATGGGATCGACCTTGTTGGCGACGTGGACAATGTCCGGGTCCTCGAAGCAGCGCACGACGTGCGCGATCGCGTCGACCTCGCGGATATGGGCGAGAAACTTGTTGCCCAGCCCCTCACCCTTGGATGCGCCAGCCACGAGACCGGCGATGTCGACGAATTCGATCGACGTGGGGATGATCTTCAAGGGCTTGGCGATGCTGGAAATGGCCGCCAGACGCGGATCCGGAACCGGCACGACGCCGACGTTCGGCTCGATCGTGCAGAACGGGAAGTTTGCCGCCGCGATGCCCGCCTTGGTCAGCGCGTTGAAGAGGGTCGACTTGCCGACGTTTGGCAGGCCGACGATGCCGCATTTGATGCCCATGTTTGAGTCCGAGATTCGAGATGGGTGATTGGAACTGGAATCGAGCCGGTGTGCGCATCCGCAAATCCGGCCAGGGCCCTAGCTCCGATTGTTCGTATGCAACTGCTTCATCGCCTCGTTGAATTGCCCCGCAACCGCCAGCGGCAACACATCGAGCGAGCGTGCAATCGCGTCGATCATGAGGTCCTGATCGACCCTGGACGGCTTTCCGAGCACCCAGCCGTGCACGCGATCCCTGTGTCCGGGGTGGCCGATGCCGATGCGCAGGCGATGGAATTTTCCGTGGCCGACATGGGACAGAAGATCGCGCAGGCCGTTCTGGCCGCCATGCCCTCCGTCGAGTTTCAGCCTCGCCGTGCCCGGCGGCAGATCGAGGTCGTCATGGACGACCAGCATCTCCTCCGGCTCGATCTTCCAGTAGCGCAGTGCCGCCCCGACGGAAGATCCGCTCGCATTCATGTAGGTGATCGGCTTCAGCAGCCACACCGGGTTGCCGCCGACATCCACCTTGACGGTTTCGCCGCGCAGCTTTGAATCCACGCCAAACCGGACCGCTTCGCGCTGGGCAAGGGCATCGACAAACCAGAACCCGGCATTGTGGCGGGTTGCCAGATGTTCCACCCCGGGGTTGCCGAGACCAACGATGAGACGAAGTACGGACATGGCAGGACAAGCACTCGTTCGCCGCAGGGACCAGGATTCGACCGCTCACACGAGAAAGCCAGCGGAGCCGGGCTCCGCTGGCTTTCCGGAGTCGATGCGGGGCGGGCCATGCCCACCCCTGCATGATTCTTACTTCTTCTCTTCTTCGCCAGCCTCGCCCGCTTCCGGCTCGGCTTCCGCACGGATTTCCTTGGCTACGACCACGGCGATGTCGTACTCCTTGCCGAGGTTCAGCTGGGGCACTTCGACGCCGGCCGGGAACTTCACATCCGACAGGTGCAGCGTCATGCCGGGCTTCAGCTCCGACAGGTCCACTTCGATGAATTCCGGCAGGTTCTTCGGCAGGCAGGACACTTCCACTTCGGTCAGCTCGTGCATGATCACGACGCCCGAGGTCTTGCCGGCCGGCGAGCTTTCCTGGTTCAGGAAGTGCAGCGGCACGCGCAGGCGGATCTGCTCGTTGTCGTTGATGCGCTGGAAGTCGATGTGGAGGATCAGCTGCTTGAACGGATGGCGCTGCATGTCACGCAGCAGCACCTTCTGCACGTCGCCGTTGAGGCTCAGGTCGAGGATCGAGGAGTAGAACGATTCGTTCTGGCTGGCGTGCCAGATGTCCTTGTGCTCGATCTGGATCGACACCGGCTGCAGCTCGCCACCGTAGACGATCGCCGGAATGTAGCCAGCGCGACGCAGGCGGCGGCTCGCACCCTTGCCCTGGTCTTCGCGCTTGTGCACGTTGATCTGGAAGTTGTTTGACATGTTGATATTGCCTTTCTCATCGTGACGGGCACCTCGCGGCGCCCGGGGGAACTCTCCCGCGACCAGGAGAGTCTTCTGGGCGCGGGCTGTATGGCCGGTGCGCACGAGGCGCCCGCCCTTCCCGCCCGCACCCGCTATATCAGTCCACGTACAACGAGCTCACCGACTCGCCAAACGCGATGCGGCGGATCGTTTCGGCCAGCAGCTCCGCGACGGAAAGCTGGCGGATTCGCCCGCAGGCCTTGGCCGCATCGGACAGCGGGATCGTGTCCGTGACCACAAGCTCGTCCAGAGGAGAGCCGGAAATGTTCTGGATCGCCGCACCCGACAGCACCGGATGCGTGCAGTAGGCGACCACCTTGCGCGCACCGCGCGTCTTCAGCGCACCCGCCGCCGCGCACAGCGTGCCCGCGGTATCAACAATGTCATCCACCAGCACGCAGACCTTGTTCTCGACGTCGCCGATGATGTTCATCACCGTGGCCACGTTCGCCTTCGGGCGACGCTTGTCGATGATCGCCAGGTCCGCGTCGTCCAGCCGCTTGGCCAGCGCGCGGGCACGCACCACGCCGCCCACGTCCGGGCTGACCACGATCATGTCGTCCATGCTGAAGTGGCGCCAGATGTCGGCCAGCAGCACCGGCGAGGCGTAGACGTTGTCCAGCGGGATATCGAAAAAGCCCTGGATCTGGTCGGCGTGCAGATCAACCGTCAACACGCGGTCGGTACCAACCACGCCAATCATTTCCGCCGCCACCTTGGCGGTGATCGGCACGCGCGCCGAGCGCGGCCGGCGATCCTGACGGGCATAGCCGAAATACGGAATCACCGCCGTCACGCTCGCCGCCGATGCGCGCTTGAGCGCGTCGATCAGGGCTAGCAGATCCATGAAGTTGTCGGCAGTCGGCGCGCAGGTCGGCTGCACGACGAACACCTCCTGGCGACGGACGTTTTCCTCGATCTCGATCTGCACTTCGCCATCGCTGAAACGACCGACGAGCGCCTTGCCCAGCGGCACGCTGAGTTCGCTGCAAATCGCGGTCGCCAAGCTGCGGTTGGCGTTGCCGGAAAAGACCAGCATGCCGGAAGTACCCACATTGGTGTTCACGCCTAGACTCCGTTGCGCCATCTGGTGGCCCGGGGGCCTGAAGACAATCGAGAACACCATTCACTGGAATGGCAGGGGCGGCAGGATTCGAACCTACGAATGCCGGGATCAAAACCCGGTGCCTTACCGCTTGGCGACGCCCCTGTATCGGGCAACCCGGAATCCTCCCGGGCAGCTTGGAGGCGCTGGCGGAAAATCCGCCGGACGCCTTCCTCGACGCAATGCTCCGCATCGCGCTGCAGCGCAATCCCGCGCCGCGAAAACCAACGGGCATCCGGCCCGATCCTTGACACAAGATCCCGCAACCGGAGATCAACCCGCTGCGGCGCGCCACGCGTCCCGCCGCGCCAGCAAGGGCGAGGCATTGACGCCGCGCGCAACCCACGCGCGCATGCCGACCGGGCAATCTCCGGCGACTTCCGTCGCCATTTGCCGCGTATCGAAGGCGGCAAAAACGCAGCCACCCGATCCGCTGAGCCTTGCTTCACCGTGACCGCCGAGCCAGTCCAGCGCTCGTGCCACCACCGGGAAACGGCTGCGCACGACCGACTCGAACGCATTGCCCGTCGGTTCGTCCGCAAGGAAACGGGAGATTTTCAGCCGCGGCGTGTCCCGTGTCAATGCGGAATCGGCAAACAGCACCGCTGTCGGCACCACCGCCGCGGGATCGACGACGACAAACCAGCGCTGCGCCAAGTCGAGCGCCGTCAGCTGCTCTCCGATGCCTTCCGCCCAGGCAGTCCGGCCGCGCACGAATACCGGCACGTCGGCACCCAGCCGCACGCCGAGTGCGGCCAGTTCGTCCTCGCCCATATCGGTACGCCACAACGCGTCCAGCGCGACCAGCGCCGTGGCGGCATCCGAGCTGCCTCCGCCGAGGCCACCGCCCATCGGGATGCGTTTTTCGATCGCGATGTCCGCACCCAGCCGCGTGCCGGAAGCGGCCTGCAGCATCCGCGCCGCTCGCACCGCCAGATCGGACTCCGCGTCCACGCCCGGCAGCGGATCCACGCGCCGAACCTGCCCATCCCGACGCAGGCGCACGCGCACCTCGTCGCCCCAGTCCAGCAACTGGAACACGGTTTGCAGCAGGTGATATCCGTCTTCGCGCCGACCCACCAGATGCAGGAACAGGTTCAGCTTGGCCGGCGCCGGCCAGCGGCTCCAGCCATCCTCACTCGCACCGTCGTCGCTCACGGCAGGCTCCACTCCCGCACCGCCAGCCGCACTTTCCATTCGCCCTTGGAGGCGAACACCCTGGTCGGCAACGGCGGATCGGCGGAAAGGTCGTAGTCGAGATAGTCGACGCGCCAGCCGGCCTCGGTGATCCATTGCGGCAAACCGTCGTCGCGGAACCCGATCCGCGCCTGCGGCGAGCGGCGCATGCCGAGCACCCAGCGGGCCAGATGGGCAACCGGGACGTTCCAGCCCAGCTCCCGCGCGAGCAGCTGCTCGGCATCGCCTGCCTCGATGGACTGCGCGCGCAGCCCCTCCAGTCGTGCGTGCGCGGCATCGCCGCTCAGTGTCCAGGTCTTGCCGGTGACCGGCGCGTGCACGGTGAAGCGGTACCGCTCGCCGTGCTGCTGCCAATCCAGCGATCCGCTGCCGCTGTCGCGCGCATCGGAAACGGCCAGCCGACCGCGCAGACTCCAGTCCGTGCGCGGCGCCAGCCGTTCTTCGCGTGCGGTCTGCTGCGCGAGCAATTGCGGATCATCCGACGGCGCCGCCGGCCGCAGGCGCTGGCCGGCACAGCCCGCCAGGGCGAGCGCAACGGCGGCCAGCATCGCCAAACGCAGGAGCGTCCTCATCACGGCACCAGCCGGCGGATCGTTTCAAGCAGGACACGACTCTTGGGGTCCTTGCGGCGCCCCTCCTCCCAGATCCGGCGCGCTTCGGCCTGTTCGCCCTTGACCCACAGCACCTCGCCCAGATGTGCGGCGATGTCCGCCTCGGGATGCTTCTCGTAGGCGCGCCGCAGCTGCACCAGTGCGGCATCGACATTGCCCATGCGGTAGTGCAGCCAGCCCAGGCTGTCGATGATCGCCGGCTCGGTCGGCTTCAGCTCGATCGCGCGGCGGATCAGGTCGCGTGCCTCTTCCAGTTTCGGGTCGTTCCTGTCGCGAACCGCGTCCGCCATCGTGTAGCCGAGTGCGTTCATCGCCTCGGCATCGTCCGGCGACAATTCGTTGATGCGGCGCAGATCGCGCTCGGCAGCCGGCACGTCGCCGAGCTCGATCAGCAGCATCGCCCGCGCGTACAGCAGGCGCGTATCGTCCGGTAACGCCAGCAGGGCACGCTCGTAGGCCATCAGCGCGTCGCGCTCGCGCCCGGCGCGCACCAGCAGCTCCGCTTCGAGCAGGTAGGCATTGCGCGCCTGTTCGCCATCCGCGCCGACCTGAGATTGCAGCTCGTGCAGGAAATCCAGTGCCTTCGCCGTGCGTCCCAGCTGGTCGAGCAGGATGACCTGGCGCACCTGCGCATCGAACCAGTGCTCGTCGTCCTCGCCCACCTCGCGGTACCACTCCAGGGCCTCGTCGCGCTTCCCGAGCGACTCGGCAACCTGGCCGAGCAGGTAGATGCGCGCGGCGGAGCGCGGCTCCTTGTCGGCACGCATCTCGCGGTAGAGGCGCGCCAGCGCGGCCTTGTCCTTGGCCCGCGCCGCGTAGGCCGCGCGCACGCCGTAG
>JASLGB010000201.1 GCA_030150315.1 Dokdonella sp.
GAACGCGATCGCTCACCCACGCCTGCGGCAGCGGACCCACTCGCCGTTCGCGGCGCGTCCCGGCAAACGCTGGCCCCGCGAGTGTCGTCACCGGATCGGCCGCGATCGCCCAGCCCGCTTCGCCTGACGGCCTCACCTGACCCTTGCGCCTGACCGTTGCGCCTGACCCTTGCGCCTGACCGTTGCGCCTGACCGTTGCGCCTGACCGTTGCGCCTGACCGTTGCGCCTGACGGCCGCGCCTTCACGCAACGCCCCCGAAACGCTTACTGATCCGCGCCGCCGTCTCCTGACGCCGTGCCCGTCGTTTGGCTCGCCGTGCGGATCGCCGGCTGGCGCACGCAGACGACGCGCAAAAAGAAACCGCCGCGCATCGGGCGATGCGCGGCGGTTTCTTGAGCGTATCGGCAGCGGAGATCAGTCGTCGCCGCGGATGACCGACTTGTCCTTCACCAGCACCATGTGGCCGTTGCTGATCAGGAAGCTCGCCATTTCGCCCTGCATTTCGGCCGTGGCGGCCGGCGACGGCGACGGGCTGAGCAGCGAACCGTGATCACCCTTGACGAAGCGCACCACACCGCGCAGCGGATTGGCCGACTGCGTGGTCTCGGTGATCGGCGCCAGTCCCATCGCGGCGATCAGCGGCTCGGTACCCGACAGTGGCGCACCGGCGACGCGGTTCGGCACGACCTGGTCGGCCAGCACGTCACCACCACCGACGACTTCGTGCAGCAGAACGCCCTTGCCGTAATCGGCCACGCTGCCATCGGCGTTGTAGCGCGTCAGCAGGCGGGTGCCGTTGCCGGCGAAGTTGATCGGATCACCCGAGTCGATGACGGTCTGCGTCGCCGCCATGAAGGTGTCGTACAGCGGCGTGCCCTGCGTGATTCCGGCAGCAGCCAGGCCGGCGCGGATGCGCGGGCCGAACGTCGGCGAACCGTCGAGCAGGCGCGCGATGCCACCACCCGGGACGCTGAGCAGCGCGTTCTGCACCGACGGATCGACCGCCATGAACACGGTGCCGACGATGCCACCCAGCGACTGGCCGACGAAGCTGACCTTCGAGGTGTCGAAATCCGTGCCCTGCGAGATGTGCATCGCCTGCACCGCGTGCGAAAGCTCGAGCAGATCGACCACGCCTTCGCGAAGGTTGTCGCGCGAGGTCAGCAGGCTGGTGAGGTTGATGAAGTGCGAGCCGGAATCGTCGATCTTGCCGTCCGGGCCGGGCGCGCCGGTGACGTTGTCGACCAGATCGAGATCGAAGGTGCGCTCTTTCGCACCCATCGCCGCGAACGGCGTGTTGCGCACGTAGAACGGGTTGGTCTTGTCCGCGATGCCATGCAGCGGCAGGTCGATCGCGACGACGGCATAACCCTGCGCGGCCATCGTGCCGGCGATCGCCAGCGCGTCGGTGCGGTTGCGCGTGATGCCGTGCTGGAAGATCACCAGCGGCCAGCCGGCCGCCGGCTTGGTCTTGCCGGAAGCGGCGTTCGGCACCGTCAGCAGCAGCGGAACTACCTGCTTGGACTTGGCCACCGCCAGCGGGTTGGCATAGGTGACGTTGGTCGAGGTCGGATCCAGCCCGGCTTTGTCGAACGGCGGCACATAGGCACCGGCCTTGGCCTTCCAGCTGCCCGACAGCGGCGCGGCCGGCGCGGATTCGGTCGGCGCGTCGAGGTAGTACGGCAGCTCGATCGTGCCGATGTGGATGTCGGCGACCGGCGGCAGGCCCATGCCGAGGTCGCCCAACGTCATGCCGGTCGGCGCGATGACCGTCTTGGCCGGCGGCGACTGCTCGATCACCGACTGCCGCGCCATCAGAGGAACCGTGATCGCCTGCGTGGTCATGACCCACGACAGCGCGATGCTGTCACGCGCGACGCCCGCCGTCGCGGCGGCCGCCTCCTGCGTGTTGACCAGCATGCGCAGGGGCTCCAGCGCACAGGCCTTGTCCGCCGACAGCGCGGCAATGGTGGAGGCATTGCCGACGCACAGCGGCTCGGCGCGCTTGGTCAGCTGATAGATCAGCGAGCCGCGCACCGGCTGGCCGCCGGCATCCTTGATGCCGTTGGTGAGCACGGCCATGTACGAGGTCAGCTGCTTCAGCGGCTTGGTCGGAACGATGGCAACGGTGCGCCCGGTCTGGTCGGACGGCGCGCGCGCCACGGCGAACTCGGCCGGCGAGGCCAGCTCGCGCACGACGCCGACGACACCGCCGCCGGGCCCGCTGAGCTTGACCTCGAACACGCGCACGCTGGCACCGCCGGCCAGGCTGGCCGCATCGATCGGCGTCGAGAACGTGGTCGACCACGGTGCGGTGGTGCTGAAGCCGTCCAGCGCATTCATCGCCAGTGTCGGGCCGGCGCTGGGCGAGCTCGGATCGGCCACCGGTATGTTCAAGGTGAGGTCGGTCGTTCCGCTCAGCAGCAGGTTGTTCGGGAACGGCACCACGCCCGTGCTCGGATCGAAGGCGGCGACGGTATGGAACTGGACCGGCGCGGTGTAGTCGTACGCCTGCGCGTCGCGGGATGCGAATGCCGCAAACGACAGCGCGGCGACGACCGAAGTCGTGATCAATCGAGCTTGCATGGATGCCCCTCTGGAAATGGCGACTCGAAAAGTTCGGGCATCTTATCGGTCAAACGAGCGTTCGCAACGCTGCAGTGCGGCGAAGCCGGCGGCCTGCATCACGGCGACGGATCGAGGGTGAGCAGATCGAGGGCTTTTCGGTCGGCGTCGCGCAGGCCTTGCTGCAGGCCGGCCAGGCGGCGTATCGACGGACACAGGGCCTCCACGCGCGGACGCAGGGCCTGCAGGCGGCGTTCGAGTCGCGCCTCGATGCCATTGCCGAGGTCGGCGGCGCGCGCGTGCAAATCCGCGGCAGCGGCGAGATCGCCTTCCGCCACGGCGGCCATGGCCTGCGCGCCAAGATCGGAGGCCAGCGGCGCGACGACTTCTCCGGCCACCTCGTCGATCCAGCCGCGCAGCGCGTCCTCGCTCCAGTCGCGGGTATCCATGCTCGCATCGATGCGGCGCTGGAGTTCGCCGGCGCGGCGCATCAGGATGGCATCGACCTGCTTCTGCGCTGTCGCCGACGGACGCAATGCGGCAACTTCCGCGCGCAGGGCTTTCTGCGCCAGCTGCACGCCTTCGCGCGCGACCGCTTTCACTTGTGGCACCAGCGCGCGCAAGTCTTGCTCGAACAGCACCAGCCGATCGACCGACTCGGCCGCCAGCGGCAGCGGCTTGCCATCCAGCCGCAACTCGCCGTCGCGCATCTCGACCCGGCGCGGCGCGGGTGCGGCGCGCTCGAAGCGCAGGCCATCGGCGGCAATGGCCATGTCCCACTGGCTGCTGGCGTGGCAGACCTCGGAAAAATCCTGCGCCGCAGCGGCGCCCGCGCACAGAGCAAGCAGGCCTGCGGACCAGCGCAGCATCCGCGTGGGGATCCGCATTCCGGACTGACGCGGCTCAGGCATTCGCGCCGCGGTCATCGGCAGGGCGGGCATCGGCATTCTGGACATCGCTGTTTCTCGAAGGGGGATGGAAAGACAGGCCATCCCACGCAATAGCCGGTCACGCACCAATCCGTGCTGAATCGGGATTCGCGGAGTCGAAATCGGCGGAATCGGAATCCGTCGAACCGGGATCAGTCCAGGCCCAGCGCCCGCGCGTCCGGCATGAACGCGCGCGGCGCCCATCCGAAATCCGTCCGTGCGGCGGCGTCGTCGGCGACGAGGTCGTGCGTCAGGCGATCCACCGCCGCGGCCGGCGCGAAACCGGCGCCGGCCAGCAGGCGCAGCGCCGCCAGAGGCACCGGCAACGGCAGTGCGCGACGCGGCAACGCGGCACGCACGCGCGCCAGCATCGCGTCGAAACTCAGGCGTTCGCCGCCACCGACCGCATAGATGCGTCCCGTGCAGGCCGGGCGCGCCGCCACGTCGACACAGGCCTGGGCAAGGTCGTCGGCATGCACCGGCTGGCGCAGCCCGCGCGCACCGCGCACCTGCGGAAACACGCGCCAGCGCAGCGCGCGCCGCGCCAGCGGGGTCAGGC
>JASLGB010000211.1 GCA_030150315.1 Dokdonella sp.
GATCCAGGCGGGCAGGGAAAGCGTGACGGCGGTGGCGAACATGGCGATTCCGGCAATGAAATCCGGCGAGCCTAGCAGAATGCTCCGTTGCCAATCTTGGTCGCGGGGCGGGTGCGCTCCGGCGCGCCGGCGTGGCGCGCATCGACTCCGCTTGGCGCGGAGCCGGCGCATGGGCTCGCGATCAAGGGTTCGGAGCGGCTTCGGCCGGTGTCGCCGCGAGCTGGCGCAGCACCTGCTCGAACACTTCCACCGGCTGCCCGCCCGTGACCAGATGGCGCTGGTTGAAGATGATCGCCGGCACGCTGTGGATGCCGCGCTCGCGGTACAGGCGTTCCTGCGCACGCACCTCGTCGGCGAATTCGCCGGAGTCGAGCACCTGTGCGGCGCGCTCCGCGTCGATGCCGGCATCGGCGGCGGCGCGCAGCAGCACCTCGCGCTGCGAGACGTCCTCGCCATGGGTGAAGTAGGCCAGCAGCAGCGCATGCTTGAGCGCGCGCTGCTTGTCGGCGCCTTCGATCGCGGCCCAGTGCAGCAGGCGATGCGCGTCGAAGGTGTTGAGGATGCGATCGCGGTTGTTGAACGTGAAGCCGAGTTCGGCGCCGCGCTCGCGAATCACCTCGCGGTTTCGATCGAGCTGGTCGGGGCCGAGGCCGTACTTGCGGGCGAGATGCTCGTTCGCATTCTCACCTTCCGGGCCCATCTGCGGGTTCAGCTGGAACGGCTCGAAATGCAGCTCCACCTGCGCCGCGTCACCGACGTTGGCGATGGCCTGTTCCAGCGACTTCAGGCCGACCGCGCACCACGGGCAGACAATGTCGGAAACGAAATCGATGCGGATCGGCGTGGCGGACATGGCGGTGTTCCTCGGTGGCGATCAAGACAAGATGCGGGCGCGGCGGCGCCGTTCAATCGGGAGCGGCGGCACCCGACCGCGCGCCGTTTGCCGGATTCGGTGCCCGGCGAGAGCGCTACGGACGAATCGGCGTCGTGCAAAGCCGCGCTTGATCGAGTCGTTGCCCATCGATTGCGCGCCCTTCAACGCCCTCACGGAGTGAGTCATCGAATCGCGCGCGATGGTCACGGCGCATCAATGGAAGCCGCTGGCTTGGGCTGAAGAAGGCAGGCGGTGAAATGCTGCTGCGCGCCCTCCGCCAAACCGGCCGAGGGCGCGCGCGGAATCATTTCGCGCGGGCGGCCCACGAATCGCGCAGGGTGGCGGTGCGATTGAACACCAGCGCGTCGGCGCGGTGGTCGTGGCGATCGGCGACGAAGTAGCCGAGCCGCTCGAATTGCACGTGATGCTCCGGTTCCACTTCGGCTAACGCCGGCTCGATCCATGCGCGGACGACGCGCTTGGAGTCGGGGTTCAGATGATCGGCATAGCTCTTGCCGTCGCTGACGTCGTCGGGATCGGCCACCGAGAACAGCCGATCGTACAGGCGCACTTCCGCCGACAGTGCATGCCTGGCGCTGACCCAGTGGATGGTGCCCTTGACCTTGCGCTCGGCGCCCGGCATGCCCGGACGGGTTTCCGGGTCCAGCGTGCCGCGCAGTTCCACGACGTGGCCGGACTCGTCCTTGACCACTTCGTCGCAGCGCACGATGCCGATGCCGCGCAGGCGCACTTCACCCCCCGGAACCAGACGATGGAAGCCCTTCGGCGGCACCTCGGCGAAGTCCTCGCGCTCGATCCAGACCGAGCCGGAGAACGGCAGCGCGCGCGTGCCGAGGTCGGGATTCTTCGGATGGTTGGCGAACTGGATGGTTTCCTCGTGCGCCGGGTCGAGGTTGGTCAGCACCAGCTTCAGCGGGTCGAGCACGGCCATGCGGCGCGGTGCGCGCGCGTCGAGGTCGTCGCGCACGCAGCCTTCAAGCACGCCGTATTCGATCACCGAGTTCTGCTTGCTGATCCCGGCGCGCTCCCAGAAGGTGCGGATCGCCGCCGGCGTGTAGCCGCGGCGGCGCACGCCGGCCAGCGTTGGCATGCGCGGATCGTTCCAGCCGTCCACGAGTCCGCCTTCGACCAGCGCCGCCAGCTTGCGCTTGCTCATCACGGTGTAGTCGAGGTTGCCGCGCGCGAATTCGATCTGCTGCGGCCGCGTCGGCTGCCGCCACAGGCCGCTGCGGCGCAGCGGTTCGGTCAGGCTGGCGTCATTGGGCAGGTCGAGCTGGTCGAGGAACCAGTCGTACAGCGGGCGATGGTCCTCGAACTCCAGCGTGCAGAACGAGTGCGTGATGCCTTCGACGGCGTCGGAGACCGGATGCGCGTAGTCGTACATCCGGTAGATCGGCCACGTGTCGCCGGTGTTTTGGTGCGTCAGCTTGCGGATCCGGTAGATCGCCGGGTCGCGCATGTTGATGTTGCCGGACGCCATGTCGATCTTCGCGCGCAGCGTGCGCGAGCCGTCGGCGAACTCGCCCGCGCGCATGCGGCGGAACAGGTCGAGGTTTTCCTCGACGCTGCGCTCACGATACGGCGAGTGGCGACCCGCCTCGGTCAGCGTGCCGCGGTAGGCACGCACTTCCTCGGCGCTGAGGTCGCAGACGAAGGCCTTGCCTTCGCGCACCATCTTTTCGGCACCGAGGTAGAGCACCTCGAAATAGTCGGAGCTGTGGCGCAGCGCATCCCACTCGAAGCCGAGCCAGCGCACGTCGTTCTTGATCGCCTCGACGTATTCGGGGTCTTCCTTGGCCGGATTGGTGTCGTCGAAGCGCAGCGCGGTGCTGCCCTCGAATTCGCGCGCGATGCCGAAGTCCAGGCAGATCGCCTTGGCGTGGCCGATGTGCAGATAGCCATTCGGCTCGGGCGGGAAGCGCGTGACCACGCGGCCGTCGTGTTTTCCGGCGGCGCGGTCGTCGAGGACGATCTGGCGGATGAAGTTGTTGGCAACGGGCGGGGTCGGTGCAGAGTCGGTCATGCGCAAGTGCCGCTGGGCGGCTTCCGTCAAGGCTGAGGAAAGTCCGCAAGTCTAGCAGGGCGTGCGCGCCGCGCCGCGGCGGGCTTGCGCTGGCCGTGGCGGCGGCTCACATTGGCGTCACGGCGCCGTGCGCCGGCCGCTGGAGCCACGCGATGAAGATCGTCTACCGCGCCGAAAACATCATCGATGCCAATCTCGTCAAGGCGGCGCTCGAAGGGGAGGGAATCCTCGCCTTCATCGCCGGGGAATCGCTGATCGGGGCGGTCGGCGAGCTGCCGGCGCGCGACCTGCTCAGCGTCATGGTGGCCGACATCGATGTGGAGCGCGCCGCGCCGGTGGCGCGCGCGATCGATGCGGAACTGGGCGAGCGGCGCGCGCAGTTCGACGGCCTGGCACCGGGCGCGCCCTTGCTGGCCTGAGTGCCGTCGTTCTGCCAAGCTCGCCGATCATCGCTGTCCGTCCCGCCATGATTCGATCCCTCGTCCTGTCCATTCTTGCGCTGCTGGCGCCGCTCGCGTCCGCGGCGAACGAGCCGTCCGGCTCCGCCACGCCCTATCTCGCGCTGTATGGCGTGCTGGCACCGGCGCGTTCGATTCAGGCGTATGACCGGCTGGAGCCGGTCGAGCG
>JASLGB010000304.1 GCA_030150315.1 Dokdonella sp.
GCGTAGCCGATGTTGGACAGCGCGGCAGTGATCGCGTCGACCGACGCCTCGACATTCTTGCGCGAGAACGTGTCGCCGGCCTTGATGCGCATCAGGCGACGCAGGTCGTCCTCGTTCAGCACCAGCGTGCCGGTCAGCTTGACGTCGTTGACCTTGTACACCTCGCCTTCGGTGATGTTGGCGACGACGTACATCTTGCGCTTGTCGGGGCTGATCGAAACCTGGGTGGAGTCGACGTTGAAGTCGGCATAGCCGCGGTCCATGTAGTAGGACTGCAGCTTTTCGAGGTCGCCGGACAGTTTTTCGCGCGAGTACTGGTCGTCACGCGAGTACCACGAAGTCCAGTTCGTCGTGCTGGACTCGAACTCGCCCTCGATGCGGCGGTCGGGGTAGGTCTCGTTGCCGACGATGTTGAGGTGCTTGATCTTGGCCGGCTTGCCTTCGGCGATGTTGATCGCGACTTCGACGCGGTTGCGGTCGAGGTTGACCTTCGATGTCCTGACCGAGACGTTGTACTTGCCGCGGTTGTAGTACTGGCGCGTCAGCTCGTTCTGGATCTCGTTGAGCTTGAGCTCGTCGAACGCCTCGCCCTCGGCCAGGCCGATGCCCTTGAGGCCCTTGAGCAGATCTTCTTCCTTGATGTCCTTGTTGCCGCGGATCGCGATCTTGGAGATCTGAGGGCGCTCCTTCACCGTGACGACGAGGATGTCGCCCTGGCGGCCGAGCTGCACGTCGTTGAAGAAGCCGGTCTTGTACAGCGCGCGGATCGCCTGCTCGGCGCGGTCGCCGGTGAGCGTGTCGCCCTTCTCGATCGGCAGGTAGGTGAACACCGTACCCGGCGCGATGCGGGAAAGTCCCTCGACGCGGATGTCGGAGACGGTGAAGGTATCGAACGCGAACGCGTCCTGGGCAGAGAACCAGGCAAGCAGGAGGAGGGCGGCAATACGCTTCATCGTCAGTTCCGTCGGGGCAAGCAGGCGACCGGCGGCGGAGCGTTCCGTCGTGGCCGCATTCGTTGTCGGGCAGATCGCGAGGTCAGGATGCGATCCGCAGTATGTCGTTGTAGAACGCGAGTCCCATCAGGGCCACGAGCAGGGTCAGTCCAACGTATTGTCCGGCGATCTGAGTGCGCTCGCTGACCGGACTGCCCTTGATCATCTCGATAAGGTAATACACGAGGTGGCCGCCGTCCAAGACCGGGATCGGCAGCAGGTTGAGGATCGCCAGACTCAGCGAAACGATGGCAAGAAAGTTCAGGAACCACGCCACGCCGAGCTGGGCCGAGGTGTTTGCCGCCTGCGCGATCGTGATGACGCCGGACAGGTTCTTCAGCGACGCCTGGCCGGTGAGCATGCCCCACAGCATCGACATCGTCTGCCGCGTGCGCTGCCAGGTTTCGTCCAGTGCGCGCGGCACGGCCGCCAGCGGGCCATAGCGCAAGGTCGCGTCGTAGTGGACTTCCGGCGCCTGCACGCCGACGCCAAGAACCCAGCCGCTGCCGCTTTCGCCGCTGCGCTGCTCGGGCTTGGCCTGCAGCGTGAGCGGCTGGCCGTCGCGGACGATGTCGAGCGCGAGCGTGCGGCCGCCTTCGGCCTGCTTCTGGATCGTGCTCGGCACATCGCGCCAATCGGTGACGGCCTCGCCGTCGATCACGGCGATCCGGTCGCCGACCTTGAGGCCGGCTCGATCGGCAGGGCTTTCGGGCTGGACCGTGCCAATGACCGGTGGCGTCGACCATTGCCTGGGCGTGACGCCAATCGCGCGGAACACGTCGCGCTCTCCAAGCGACGCGGGCACGGTCGACAAGGGCATGCGCAGCTCGCGCACATCGCCGGCAGGGCCGGCGACGGTGACGGTCAGGTCCTGACGATTGATGCCGCCTTGCATCAGTTCGATGTTGGCATCGGTCCAGGTGGCGACGGCATGGCCGTCGATTGCGGTGATGCGGTCACCGGTCTGCAGGCCGGCACTGGCGGCGATTCCGTCGACGTGGCCGACCACGGGCAGGTAGTCGGGCTTGCCGACCAGAAACATCAGCCAGAACGCGAACAGCGTGAAGGCCAGGTTGAACAGCGGTCCGGCGGCGCTGATCGCCATGCGGTTGCCGACCGGTTGGCGGTTGTGCGCGCCTTCCAGTTCGGCCGGCGTGGCGGAGACGTCCTCCTCGCGCTCGTCCAGCATCTTCACGTAGCCGCCGAGCGGAATGGCGGCGACGACGAACTCGGTGCCGTGGCGGTCAACGCGCGACCACAGCGCCGGTCCGAATCCGACCGAGAACCGCAGGACACGCACGCCGCAGCGGCGCGCGACGATGTAGTGCCCGAACTCGTGGAAAGTCACGAGCAGGCCCATGGTCACGATCAGCCACCAGATGGAACCGAAAAAAGCAGTCATGGCGCAGGTTTGGCCAACTCGATGTCAAAGGGTGGCGATGATACGGTGTGCTCGCCGACGGGCAGTTAAATCCGCGTCAAGCAGGGCATCCAGGGTATCGGCGGGTTCGGGCGGCTGCGCGTCCAGGCAGCGCTCGATGGTTTCGGCGATGCCAAGGAACGGAAGCTTGCCGTCGAGGAAGGCGGCCACGGCCTCCTCGTTGGCCGCGTTCAGCACGGTCGTCGCCGTGCCACCGGCGCGCAGCGCATCGTAGGCGAGGGCAAGGCAGCGGAAGGTGTCGAGGTCCGGCGCCTCGAAGTCGAGCCGCGCCACATCCAGCAGGTTCAGTGGCGCGACGCCCGCATCGATGCGCTCGGGCCAGGACAGGCCATAGGCGATCGCGGTGCGCATGTCCGGATTGCCGAGCTGGGCCAGCATCGAGCCGTCGGCGTATTCGACCAGCGAGTGGACGATGCTTTGCGGATGCACGACCACGTCGATGCGATCGACCGCCGCGTCGAACAGGTGATGCGCCTCGATGACTTCGAGGCCCTTGTTCATGAGGGTGGCCGAGTCCACCGAAATCTTGCGGCCCATGCTCCACTTCGGATGGGCACAGGCCTGATCCGGCGTGATCGCGCCGAGTTCGGTGCGCTGGCGGCCACGGAAAGGGCCACCCGATGCGGTCAGCAGGATGCGTCGGACACCGGTGCCGGCGAGGTTGGTGCGCTCCGCAGGCAGGCATTGGAAGATCGCATTGTGTTCGGAATCCAGCGGCAGCAAGTCGCCGCCGCCGCGTTCCATCGCGGCCTTGAGCAAGGCGCCGGCGATGACGATGGCTTCCTTGTTCGCCAGCAGCAGGCGCTTGCCCGCGTGCGCGGCGGCGAGCGTCGATTCCAGCCCGGCGGCGCCGACGATGGCGGCCACCACCGTGTCGCAGTGCGCGCCGGAAGCGGCCTCGATCAGCGCCTGCGGGCCGGCCAGCACGCGGCTGCCGCAACCGTTGGCGGTGATGCGTTCGCGCAGCTCCGCTTCACCGGCCGGATCGGCGAGAACGGCCAGTTCCGGGCGAAAGCGTGCGCACAGGTCGGCCAGTGCCTGAACGCTGCGGTGGGCTGCGAGGGCAGTGACGCGGAAACGGTCGGGGTGGCGGGCGACGACGTCGAGCGTGCTAGCACCGATCGAGCCGGTCGCGCCGAGGATGGCGACGTGTCTCATGCCGCCAGGAAGTCGATCAGCGCCTTGCCGGCCACGAATACCGGCAGTGCCGCAAGCAGGCTGTCGATGCGGTCGAGCATGCCGCCGTGGCCGGGGAAGATCGTGCCGGAATCCTTCACGCCGGCTTGGCGCTTGAGCAGGCTCTCGAACAGGTCGCCGGCGATCGAGGCCAGCACGGCCACCAGGGTCAGCACGACCAGCGCAACCAGCCGCGCGCCGCGTGCGTCGAGCAACCAGAAGCAGACCGCGGCGAAAACCATGGTCGCGACCAGTGCGCCCCAGACGCCGGCGCGGGTCTTGTTGGGGCTGATGTTCGGCGCGAGCTTGACCGTGCCGAAGCGCTTGCCGGCGAAATAGGCGCCGGTATCGGCGATCCATACCAGCACGATGGCGAACAGCGTCCAGACGTGACCGCGATCCGGCTCGCCGTGCAGGTGCACCAGGGCCAGCCACGCCGGCAGGATCGCCAGCTCACCGGCCACCAGCTTCACCGCGCGATGTTCCGGTGTCGGCGCCGCGCCCCACGAGAAATTGCGCATCCACGCCAGTGCCAGCAGCCAGCCGCCGACGCCGATACCGATGACATACCAGGCCAGCACATCGTCGCGAATCGTCCACAGCAGGGCGAACAGCGCCGCATTGGCGACCACCAGCGCGATACGCGCGGCCTGCGTGGCGATGCCGGCAAGCTGGCTCCACTCCCAGGTCGCGATCAGGCAGATGGCGGCGATGATCAGGCCCACGGTCCAGGTCGGCAGGAACAGCACGATCGCGATTGCGATCGGCGCGATGACCAGGGCGGTCAGTGTGCGTTGCTTCAGCATCTGCTCAACCCGTTGCGCGCCGTTGCGCGGAAGTGAGGCCGTAGCGCCGTTCGCGCCGTGCGTAATCGGCCAGTGCCGCGTCGAGCACATCGGCATCGACGTCTGGCCACAGCGCATCAGTAAACCACAGCTCGGCATAGGCGACCTGCCACAGCAGGAAATTGCTGATGCGCAGCTCGCCACCGGTTCGGATGAAAAGATCGACTGGCGGCTGGTCGGCCAGGCAGACCTGCTGCGCGAATGCCGCCTCGTCGATGGCGCCTGCCTCGATCTCGCCGCGCACGGCGGCTTCGGCCAGCGCGCGTGCGGCGTGGGCGATGTCCCAGCGGCCGCCGTAGTTGACGGCGATGTTGAGGCGCAGGGCGGTGTTTCCGCGTGTGCGCTCCATCGCCGCCTGCATGCGTGTGGACAGCTCCGACGCGAACGCGGAGAGGTCGCCGACGAACTCCAGTCGCACGCCGTGGCCGTGCAGTTCGTCGACTTCGCGGTCGAGCGCCTTCAGGAACAACTGCATCAGCGCGCCGACTTCGCCTTCCGGCCTTTTCCAGTTCTCGCTGGAAAAGGCGAACAGGGTCAGTGCTTCGACGCCGTGGCGGCGGCAGTATTCGACCGCGGCGCGCACCGCCTTCTGGCCCTCGCGATGGCCGATGCTGCGTGGCAGGTGGCGGCGTTCGGCCCAGCGGCCGTTGCCGTCCATGACGATCGCGATGTGGCGCGGAATGCGCCGGGCGGATTCGGAGGCCATGAGTCGAAGATCGGGATCGGAGTCGAGTCGCGGAGGTCGGGGCCGGAGTGCGCGGCTGTGCCGCGACGTTTCGAACCCGGACCTGCGTCCGCTCACATGGCCATCAATTCCTCTTCCTTGGCCTTGACGACGGCATCCACGTCCTTGACGAACTTGTCGGTGTACTTCTGGATCTCGTCTTCCGCGCGGCGCTCGTCGTCTTCCGTGATCTGCTTGTCCTTGAGCAGCTCCTTGACCTGATGCAGCGCATCGCGGCGCACGTTGCGCACGGCGACCTTGGCGTTTTCGCCTTCGTGGGCGACGTGCTTGGAGAGCTCCTTGCGGCGCTCTTCGGTCAGCGGAGGCAGGTTGATGCGGATGATCTGGCCGACCGTGGTCGGGGTCAGTCCGAGGTCGGAGGCGAGGATCGCCTTCTCGACCGCACCGATCATGTTCTTCTCATACGGCGTGATCGTGATCGAGCGCGAGTCGGCCAGCGCGATGGCGGCCACCTGCGAGATCGGCGTGTCGCTGCCGTAGTAAGGCACCTTCAAAGGTTCCACCAGCGCAGTGCTGGCGCGACCGGTGCGCAGGCGGGTGAGGTCCTGGCGGAACGAGTCGACGCTCTTCTGCATGCGGGTCTGAGTGTCTTTCTTGATGTTGTCGAGCATGGCGGGACTACCCTAGTGCGCTGCGATTGACCGGCGAGTATACCAGCGGCGATGCCGCCGCCGGCGTGCGGGCGGTCGTTGTGGAAGGCATCAGCCGTCGAAGCCGTTCTCGAAGATCGTGTCGGAGCTGTCCTGCACTTCGAAGGCGCCGATGTCGGCCTGCCCATTGGCTTCGCGCACGAAAGGCAGGCCGCGCTGGTCGAACGGCAGCGACTTCGCATTGTTGCCGGCGTCGATCGCGGGGCTGCCTGATGCCAGCGCATGGGTCTGCGTCGGTCCGCCGTTGTCGGCCAGCGGCAACAGCAGCGGATCCGCAGTCAGCGTATCGGGTGGCATCGTCGTCGCGGAGGTGGTGATGACGAGGTTGGCGGCGCCCTGGATGGTGAGACTGTAGGAATGGAAATCCGCGTCGCCGGGATTGGCGGGATCGGCATTGTTGGCAAGGATCGTGCCGTTCAGCATGCTGGCACTGGCCGTTCCGTCGTGCAGGTCCCAGACGCCGCTGGCCAGGCCGGTGCGCGCGTGGTTGAAGGCGATCGTGCTGCTCGCGATGTCGAGCGCGCCAAGGCTGAGGACGCCGCCGGCCATGTCGGCCTGATTGCCGGAAATCGTGCTGTTGGTGATCGTCAGTGCCGCGTCCTCGACGTTCGAGAACACGCCGCCGCCGAGGCCGCCGTGACCCGTCGTGCCGGTGACGACATTGCCGCTGATTGCCGATTCGACGACCGTCACCGGCCCGAGCGCGAACAGGCCGCCACCACGGTTGTAGGCGGGCGCGCCGTTCTCCAGCAATGCCTCATTGCCGCTGACGGTGCTGCGCGCCACGGTGAGCGCGCCGACTGCATAGGCACCGCCGCCCTGGCCGCCGGGCTGCGGTTCGTCCTGCTGCGTCGTGTCGTCGTACTTGAAGGCGTTGCCGATCGAGCGGTTGCCGGAAACGGTGCTGTCGGTCAGAACGACATCGCCAAGCGCATAGATGCCGCCGCCGTTGGAGTAGATGCCGACGGCTTCGCAGCCGGTCACGGTAACCCGCGAGAGCACGACACTGCCGCCGCTGTAGATGCACCCGCCCGGAGCGACAAAGGTGTCGTCGAAGTAATAGCCGTTGGCGACCGTCACGTCTTCGATGGTCAGCGTGCCGGTGCTGGCGGAGTGGTGGTAGAACGCGCGACCGCCATGACCGGCGTCGATCGTCAGCTTGTCCTGCCCGGGGCCGCGCAAGGTGAGATCGTCGACGCGCACTTCGATGTCGCCGGAAACCAGCGTGATCGTGCTGCAGGCCAGTTGCGAGAGGTCCACCGTGGCGCCGGAGGGAGCTGCCGCGACGACATCGCGCAAGCTGCCCGTCGATCCATCGTCCGCACAATTGGTGACATGCAGCGGGCTGCCTTGCGGCGTGATATGCGATTGCGCCCGGGGCGGCGCCACGCCGCGCAGCGCGCGGCGGTATTCGCGGATATCGGCACGCTGGCGCGCGGAATGTTCCGCGTCGATGCGCGAGGCCCGGGGCATCGACGCAGCGCGATCGACCGCAGCCACGGAAGCAGCCAGCGGAAGGCTGCCGGCGAGCGCGGAAAGCGCAAGTGCGAGGCAGGCCGCGAGCGGCTTCCGCCGCGGTTCGGGGAAGGGACGGATCTGCATGCGATGCCTGCTCTTGCCGCTGGGAAGCGGACAGTATAGGCCTCGTCTTTGCAGGTCGTCGCGACGCCGGCGCGGCACCGGATCAGGCGGCGCCGCGCGCGTCGCGGGTGGTGGCCGGAGTGCCGGATTCAGCGCTGGCTGGTCACCAGTGTGCCGATCGGTTCGCCGCGCACGATGCGCATCAGCTCGCCTTCGCGCGACAGGTCGTAGATGCGCAGCGGAATCTCGTGGTCGCGGCACAGGGCGATCGCGCTGGTGTCCATGACCTGAAGGTTGCGCTGGATGACCTCGTCATAGGTCAGTTTGTCGTAGCGCGTCGCGGTCGGGTCCTTGGCCGGGTCGGCGGTATAAACGCCATCGACCTTGGTTGCCTTCAGCAGCAGCGTCGCGCCGATCTCGATCGCGCGCAGCGCGGCGGCGGAGTCGGTGGTGAAGAACGGGTTGCCGGTGCCGGCGGCGAACAGCGTGACGCGCCCCTTTTCCAGATGGCGGATTGCGCGGCGGCGGATGAAGTCTTCGCAGACCTCGTTGATCTTGATCGCGGACATCGTGCGGGCCGAACCGCCGGCCTGTTCGATTGCGTCCTGCATGGCCAGCGCGTTGATCACGGTGGCCAGCATGCCCATGTGGTCGCCGGTCACCCGATCCATTCCGGAAGCGGCCAGTCCGGCGCCACGGAAGATGTTGCCGCCGCCGATGACGACGCCGACCTGAACGCCGAGGCGTTGCACTTCGATGATTTCGCGGGCGAGGCGGCTGAGGACGTTGGGGTCGATGCCGTAGTCGGCTTCCCCCATCAGCGCCTCGCCGGACAGTTTGAGCAGGATGCGGCGGTACGTCGGGGCGGGAGACATGCGGCAAAACCTCGTGCGGGCAAACCGCGCAATTCTACCCGAGGCGGAGGGCCTGGCGGCATACCTCCGTTACCGTTGCGTGACGCTGTGCCGCAGGTCAGAAGCCGGAAATTTCGTGCGGCGGTCCGGCAAACGCGACGGCCACGCCGCGCGGCCCGACCGTGACGCAGCCGGTGATGCTCATCATCGACTCGTGCAGCCGGATCTGCTTCGCCTCGCACAGGTCGGCCAGTTGCAGATAGCCGGGCAGGCGACGCAGTTCTTCCAGATCGCCGCCGTAGCTGATGTTGACGTGCGGTATCAGCAGGCCGGCGTGGATGCGGTCGCCAACGAAGCGGAACAGCTTGCGCAGGGTTTCCTCGCGCCCGCGCGACTTGGCCACCGGCTCGGTCGCGCCCATGTGCGCGCGCACGACCGGCTTGATGTCGAGCGTGCTGCCGAGCAGGGCGCTGACCAGACCGACGCTGCGGTCGCCGCGCTTCTTCGCGCGCGTGCGCAGGAAATGCAGGTCGTCGGGGACGAAGTAGCCCCAGGTGGATTCGATGATCTTGAACAGCTGCGGCATGATTTCCGCCGGGCACATGCCGCGTTCGATCATGTCGGCCAGGTCCAGCGCGGCGATGCCCTGACCGGAAAACAGGTTCTTGGTGTCGATCACGCGCAGCATGAACGGGCGCGTGAGGCCCGCGGCCTTGCGCACCTCGCGGCTGTCGCGCAGCACATCGACGCTGGCGCGCATGGCGTTGTCGTAGATGGCGCTGCGCTTGGAGGTGATGGTCAGGCAGTAGATGCTGTCGTAGTCCAGCACCAGCCGTTCCAGGAACAGCGCACGGATTTCCTCGGCGGAGTACGGCCGCGTTTCGGCACCGGCGCCACGCGAGCCAAGATCATCGGAAAAAAAGCGCCACGTCGTTTGCGGGCTGTGGTTGTCGGTGTATTCGTGCGAGCCGATCTTCACGTTGATCGGCAACACGATCACGCCCGGCTGATCGTAGAAATCGGGTGGGAGATCGCAGCTGGCATCCAGCACGATGGCGGTGCGCGCCGTGGCGAGCACATGGCGCGGCGGAACGACATGCAGTCGGTTGCGTGGCTCGATGAAGGCCAT
>JASLGB010000313.1 GCA_030150315.1 Dokdonella sp.
CCATCCGGCTGCACGACGCGATCCTTCATGAAGGCGTACTGGTAGCCGCTCCCTCCGTCGAGATCCACGGGGTAGGTGTAGGTCTGCGACATCATCAGACCCTAAAGATCCTGTGTGACGATGAACCAGTCCGTGTTTTTGGTTCCCGAACTGAAATCTTCCCCCACGATGATGCGGTTGCGCGGCGCTTCGTAGGCTATCTTCGCCACACTCCATACTTGTCGGCATAGCCCTCCGCAGTAGGTCATCCGCCCGCTCAAGTCGGTGCCGAACTCCTCGTCCCGCGTGCCGTCGGCCTTCAGCTATGCCACGCCGAGCAGGGTGACCTGAGTGTTGTCTAGGCGGCTCTCGAACGCTCCTGCGACCAGGATCGAACTGTCGGGCAAGGCAACCACGCTGCCGGGCGTGTCTTCCGTGCGATTGTTGGGGCCGTCGGAATCGAACGACACGGCCAGGCCGCCATCGCCGCCGAAGCTGGTGTCGTCGCTGCCGTTGGCGTTGAAGCGGACGATGCCAAAGTCGGCTTGCCCGAGCGCCCGGGCGTTTTTCCGACGACGATGATGCGACCCATCGGGTCAATGGTCATGCCGGCGACCGTACTGAGGTAGGCGTTCTTGATCACGCGTCCGACTCCGGCGTTGCCAGTGGGGGCCGTGCCGCCGAACGTCGGGTCATGGCTGCCGTCGGGCCGGATCTTGGCCAGGAA
The DNA here is from genome assembly GCA_030150315.1 of Dokdonella sp. GTDB lineage: Bacteria > Pseudomonadota > Gammaproteobacteria > Xanthomonadales > Rhodanobacteraceae > Dokdonella_A. The sequence continues at coordinate 707 of JASLGB010000313.1, forward strand.
GATCAAGGCACCGGCTGCGCCACCCGCCCGCTTGCCCGCGAGCAGTAGCCTCCGTCTGGCGCGCGAGCTGCCGCGACCACGCGCTCGTCGGCGCTGCCGGCGCCGCTTTCGAAACTGCGCCCCCAGCCATTGGTGCCCAGCGTGGTTTCGATCAGGTTGTCGTCGGCCTGGGCGGCAAGCGGTGCGAGCGCCGCGCACAAGGGCAAGGCAATGTGGAATCCGCGAGACATGAAGGTGCTCCAGTCAGGGGTGTGCTGATGGAGTACGCAAGCGTGCGACGGATCGGGACATTCCACGGATCCGGACATCCCGTCTGCCGGCAGAACCCTCCGGCGCGTGCTGCGGAATCGGCGCGACGATTGTCGAGCCAGCGCGCATCTCGCCGCATCGCGGGCGGGCGCGCTCGGCACGTCGTTTTCCTACTGCCCCTCGACCTGCCTGCCCGAGTCCGCCGGCAGCTGTCCCATGCGCGTGGCGAGCATCAATCGCGCCGCCTGCCAGTCGCGTTTGATCGTGCGCTGGTTGAGGCCTTCCAGCTCGGCGATTTCGGCAAAACCCAGTCCGCCGAAGAAGTACAGCTGCACCACGCGGGCTGCGCGTTCGTCGATCCGTTCCAGTTCGCCCAATGCCTGGTCGAGTGCCAGCACTTCGGCCGCTTCGCAGGGCGTATCCGGCAAGCATTCGTCCAGGGTTACCTGCAGGACATTGCCGCCGCGCTTGTCGGCACCGGCGCGGCGCGCATGATCGACCAGTACCTGACGCATCGCGCGCGCGGCCAGTGCCATGAAATGCTGTCGGCTCTCCAGCCGCAGGCCGTCGCCGACGACCAGCTTGACGTAGGTTTCATGGACCAGCGCGGTGGTCGAAAGCGTCTGGTTGTTGCCGCGAAGCTGGCGATGCGCGCAACGGCGAAGTTCGTCGTAGAGCAGGGAGAACAGGCGCGCCTGTGCGTTGCCGTCGCCGTTCTCGATGGCGTCAAGAAGCCCGGTGACATTGTCGCCCATGCGCGGGAAGTACCCAGTCGGAAGCCGCCAGCATCGCCGCGTCGCTGGCGGGGCGTCAATGGAGGCAGCTCAGCGCCGTGACAGTTCGCGCAGAAGATACGGCGACGGTGCCGTCACGGTGGCCACGAGACGGCTGACCTGGCCGCGTTCGCGCAGCACCGTGGCGTTGTCGCCACTGGCAGCCGCGACCCGCGCGACCAGTGCATGCGAAAGCGCGAGCCCCTCGACATCCGTGCCGAGCAGGCGCTCACGCTGCTCCAGCGCCCGCTCGGCTGCCGCGCGTGCATCGGTATTGCGGCCAAGGCCGAGCAGCGCGTCGGCGCGTACTTCGTGCGCAATCGGCAGTCGCCACTCGGACGGGTCGATTCCCTCTAGCACGGCGATGGCCCGCTCGACCTGCTCCAGCGCAGCCTCGAAGCGGCCCGCATGGGCGAGCACATTGGCGTAGGACACGCGCGTATAGGCGCCTGCGCGTGGGGGCGCGGCGCCGGCATCGACGATGGCGACACTGCGGCGCGCGTAGTCGACCGCGGCTTCGAGGTGCCCTCGACGCATCTCCAGCTGACCGAGCGAGTTGAGGTCGCTCATCACGGCCGGATGCTGTTCGCCGAGCGTCTTCAGGTGCACGTCCAGGGCGCCGCGCATCAGCGGTTCGGCTTCGTCATAGCGGCCAAGCTGGGTCAGTACGGTGGCGAGGTTGTTTGCGGCGGTCGCCGCCTGCGGCGTGTCCGACAGCGCCAGCTCGCGGTAGATGGCGATCGCTTCGCGGAAGCGGGCTTCGGCGTCGGCTGGGCGGCGGCGCGTGAAATCGAGCATGCCGAGCGAGTTGAGGGTGTTGGCGACGATGGCATGGTGGTCGCCGAACACCGTGCGCTGGATACGCAATGCCTCTTCCAGCGTGCCTTGGGTTTCCTCCAGCCGCCCCCGCGAGCGGAGGATCGCGGCAAGCACCTGCAGCGACTCGGCGACGGCCGGGTGTTCGTTGCCCAGACGCTTGCGGCGGATTTCCAGCGCGCGTCGCAGGGCGGCCTCGGCCTCGTCGCTGCGGCCGAGTTCGGACAGGTTGCTGCCATAGTCGTTGAGCATCTCGGCGACGCGCGTGTCTTCGTCGCCGCGTACCTTCCGCGCCCCCGCGATGGCCAGCTCGAAGATCTTCGAGGCTTCCTCGAAGCGCGCCTGCCGAGCCAGCAACAGGGCTTCGATCTGGCGGTCGCGGGCCTGGTCGGCGAGGGCATCCGGGCCGCGCGCAAGGTCGACCGCCAATGCGGCGCGCGCTTCGGTCAGCGCCTCGTCGAAGCGTCCCTGTTTCTCGCGCGTCAATGCACGTTCGGCCAGCGCGCGGCTGCGCAGCGTCGGTTCGCGCACGTCGGCAACGGTATCCAGCCAACGGTCCGATTCATCGAGCTGGCCAAGTTCGCGCTGCACCGCGGCCAGTTCCAGCGTGGCGCGCACGGCGGCATCCGGCTCGCGTTCGGTCAGCGCGGAACGCGCGTCGCCAAGCAGGCGCGATGCCTGCGTGTACTGGCCGAGCTGCGCGTACAGGCCGCCCAGCGTCAGCTGCATCTCGCCGCGCAGGCGCGGCTGGTCTGCCAGCTCGGTTGCCAGCCGCTCGCTGCCGCGATCGAGCAGTTCGCGGGCGGTCACGCGCTCGCCGGCCGCCGTATTCGGTGCCGAGGCGTCGAACACGCTGGTCAGGAAGGCTTGCGCCGAACGCGCCAGCTTCGCTTCGTCGGAGGCTTTGCGCGCCTGCCACAAGGCCATGCCCGAGCCAGCCAGGATCGCCGCCAGCGCGAGCGCGGCAGCCAAGGTCGCCACACGTTGGCGGCCGACGAAGCGGCGCACGCGATAGGCCGTGCTGTCGGCGCGCGCAGTGACCGGCAGGCCGTCGCGCCATGCGCGCACGTCGGCGCACAGCGCCTCCACCGTCGCATAACGCCGTTTCGGATCCGCGTCGGTGGCCCGCGCGACAACGATCGATGCATCGCCGCGCAAGCGGGCGGCCGGCACCACGCGTCGCGTCGCGGCGTCGCCTTCGACCTGTGCGCGCGCCAGCCAGCCGGATACGCCACCCGCCGCGGCGGTCACGGCACCGAAGCGTGCGCCGGTGAGGAGTTCGAACAGCAGCACGCCCAGCTGGTAGACGTCGGTCGCGGTGGTCACCACATCGCCGTCGATCTGCTCCGGCGCCGCGTAGGCGCGTGACAGGAAACGCCCTTGCGTCATCGTGTGTTCGGCAGCGTCGCCCGGTTCGAGCAGCTTGGCGATGCCGAAGTCGAGCAGGCGCGCATGGCCGTCCGCTGCCACCAGCACGTTTTCCGGCTTGATGTCGCGGTGGACGACGAGGTGCTTGTGCGCGTGCGCCACCGCATCGCCGAGCTGCAGGAACACGGCCAGGCGCGCGGCGAGGTCGGCTTCGTCGCGCAGGCTCCATTGGCGCAGGGTCTGTCCGTCGACGTACTCCATGACGAAGTACGGCTGGCCTTCGGCGCTGATGCCGCTATCGAGCAGGCGGGCGATGTTGGGGTGCTCCAGCTGCGACTGTATTTGCCGCTCGCGCCGCAAGCGCGCGCGCACGGCCGCCGAATCCATGCCGCGCCGGATCAGCTTCAGCGCACCGCGTTGCCGGAAGCCGTCGCCCGTGCGTTCGGCCAGATGCACGGTGCCCATGCCGCCGTGGCCGAGCGGGCGCACGATCGTCCAGTCGCCGAGGCGCGTGCCGGGCGGCAGCGGATCGAACAGGGCGTCCTCCTCAACCAGCCGTGCCGCGATCGCGCTGGCGTCGGCCTCGAACAGGCGCGGACTCTCGGCCCGCAGCATCGCGCGCACTTCGTGCAGAAGACTCTGATCGCCACCGCAACGTCGTTCGAGCCAGCTTTCGCGCTCGCTGTCGCCGGTGATGTCCAGTGCCTCGCGCAGGATGGCGAAGGCGCGCCTGCGCTGTTCGAACGCGTGGCTGGAGTCGATCATGCTTTTCCTCCCCGGCAGACGTGGCGGAACGATCCGGCGAAATGGTGACACGCGGCGCCCGACTTGTGCGGGCCGCGGGGGGATTTCCGATATCTGGTCGGATGGACGGTTCGGGCGTGGAATCTCCGGCGCCGGCGCGCGCGACGGTTTCCTCAGCGAAGCGGACTTCCGTCGCGCTCCCAGTCGCCGTCGTCCGGCAAATTTGCCCACCAGTCCGGGCGATGCAGGCGAAGCCGCACCGGATGGCCAACGCGGGCGCGCACGCTCGCGTTCTGCTCGAAGGCACGCGCCAGCGCGTCGAGCCGATCGAGTCCGATGCCGGCGACAAGCCGGCTCGGCTCGGCCCAGGTCTCGTCCGGAATCGAGGCAGATCCGGCCAGCAGGCGTGCGCCGGCGTCGCGCAGTCTTTCGTCGAGCTCGGACAGGCGCTGGCGGTTGTCCTCGTCTGAAAGAAGCCGGGAGTGTGGATTGCAGGCGGTCAGATAGACGGCGAAACCATCGGCGCCGATCCAGTCGGCGATGTCCGGCGGCGGCGTGGCGCCGATGCGCAGGGCTGCCAGCGTGCCGTCGGCCAATGCCACGCGGTAGTGCGTGCGTCGATACAGCTGCAAAAGCTCGGCGATGCGTGTCGGCGACTCGTTCACGCCAGCGGCGTCAGGCGTTCGCGCACGAGCCGGTCGGCGGCATCGAGGTCGATCTGGTCGAGGCGTTCCTTGCCGTCGGCCAATTCGCGCAGCAGTGCGTCCTGGATCTCGCCGCGCGCGAATGCCTGCGCATACGGCATGCGCGTGAACGTGACCATCCAGTAGCGCGGCACGAAGCGGCCGGGATGGCGCGCGGCCAGCTCGCGCTCCAGCGCGCGCATCAGGAGGAAATCCGCGTCGTCCACGCGGTCGCGCATCTCGGTGTAGTTCTCGA
>JASLGB010000383.1 GCA_030150315.1 Dokdonella sp.
GAGCGGGCACTCGGCCTGCTGGCGCGACGCGAGCATTCCGCGCGCGAGCTGAAAACCAAGCTGCGGGTTGGCGGCCAGCAGGACGAAGAGGCCGACGCGGCAATCGACCGCCTGCGCGAACAGAACTATCAGGACGACGACCGCTTCGCCGCCAGCCTGGCGCGGCGGCGCGCGGAGCAGGGCTACGGCCCGCTGCGCATCCACGCCGAGCTGAAATCCCATGGCATTGCCGACGCGCCGATCCGCGAAGCGATCGCCGCACTCGAGGCCGACTGGGGCGCCATCGCCCGCGCCCAAGCGCGTCGCCACGCCGGATCCCGCACTGCGGATGACGCCACCCGGCGCGCCAGGTGCGCAGCGTTTCTCTTGCGCCGCGGCTTCGATGCGGCGACAGTACGCGCCGTCACGCGCGCCGAAACCGGCGATCCGGATCCCGGGTTGGATTGATGACTCGGGTCACGGACCGCATTCTTGGCGTGTCCGTCATTTGCTCCAATCCCGAATCCATCCATGAAAACCTCCGAAATCCGCTCCGCGTTCCTCGAGTTCTTCCGCTCGAAGGACCACACCATCGTGCCGTCGAGTTCGCTGGTGCCGTCGAACGATCCGACGCTGCTGTTCACCAACTCGGGCATGGTGCCGTTCAAGAACGTTTTCCTCGGCAGCGAGAAGCTCAAGTTCGTGCGCGCGGCCGACGTGCAGCGCTGCCTGCGTGCCGGCGGCAAGCACAACGACCTTGATTCGGTCGGCTACACCGCGCGCCACCACACGTTCTTCGAAATGCTCGGCAACTGGTCGTTCGGCGACTACTTCAAGCACGACGCAATCCGTTGGGCGTGGGAGTTCCTGACCGATGTGCTGAAGCTGGACAAGGAGCGCCTGTGGGTCACGGTGTACCACACCGACGACGAGGCCTACGCCATCTGGAACTCGGAAATCGGCGTGCCGGCCGAGCGCATCGTGCGCATCGGCGACAACAAGGGCGCGCCGTTTGCATCGGACAACTTCTGGCAGATGGCCGATACCGGCCCCTGCGGCCCGTGTACGGAAATCTTCTACGACCACGGTGCGGAAATCGCCGGAGGCCCGCCCGGTTCGCCGGATGAAGACGGCGACCGCTACATCGAAATCTGGAACCTCGTGTTCATGCAGTTCGACCGTGCCGCCGACGGCACGCTGTCCAATCTTCCGGCGCCCTGCGTCGATACCGGCATGGGGCTGGAGCGCCTCGCGGCCGTTCTGCAGCACGTGCACTCCAACTACGAGATCGACCTGTTCCAGCGCCTCATCGGCGAGGCGGCGCGACTGACGCAGACGAGCGATCTCGAGAACAAGTCGCTGCGCGTGATCGCCGACCACATCCGCGCGTGCAGCTTCCTCATCGTCGATGGCGTTCTGCCGTCGAACGAAGGGCGCGGTTACGTGCTGCGCCGGATCATTCGCCGTGCCCTGCGTCACGGCTACATGCTGGGACAGAAGCGTCCGTTCTTCCACGCGATGGTGCCGGCGCTGGTCGAAGTCATGGGCCAGGCGTACCCGGAACTGACGGAAAAGCGCGAGCTGGTGGAAAGCACGCTGCGCAAGGAAGAGGAGCGTTTCGGCGAAACGCTGGAAAACGGCATGCGCCTGCTCGATTCCGCGTTGAAGGACGACACGCAAGTGGCCGGGGTGCCGGCCGAAGCCGCGCGAATCGTTCCGGGCAAGATCGCCTTCACGCTGTACGACACCTACGGGTTTCCGGTCGACCTGACCGCCGACATCGCGCGCGAGCGCGGCTGGTCGGTGGACATGAGCGGCTTCGAGGCCGAGATGGAGCAGCAGCGCGAGCGTGCGCGCGCGGCCAGCCAGTTCGACAGCAAGGTGACCTTGCCGGCCGAAGTGGCGAGCGCGATCCCGCCGACGCAATTTCTTGGCTACCAGACGCTGTCGGCCAGCGGCTCGAAGGTGTTGGCGATCGTGCGCAACGGCCGTGCCGTGGAGGAGCTGAACGAAGGCGAGGAGGCAGCGGTTCTTCTGGATCGCACACCGTTCTACGCCGAGTCGGGCGGGCAGGTCGGCGATGCCGGTGTCCTGTCCGGGGCGAACGGGCGTTTCGAGGTCGCCGACACGATCAAGCTCGGCGGTGTGTTCCATGCGCATATCGGGCGCTGGCATGGCTTCGCCCTGCGTGTGGGCGCTGGTCTGGATGCGCAGGTGGACGGCGCGCGCCGCCAGGCCACCGTGCTGAATCATTCCGCCACGCATCTTCTGCATGCCGCCTTGCGCACGGTGCTCGGCGAGCATGTGCAGCAGAAGGGTTCGCTGGTGGCACCGGATCGCCTGCGTTTCGACTTCTCGCATTCCCAGCCGATCACGGCCGCCGAACTGCGCCGGATCGAGGACAGGGTGAATGCCGAGGTGCGCGGAAATTCGGTCGCCGAAGTGCACGAGATGGGCTACCAGGAAGCGATCGACTTTGGTGCGCTGGCGCTGTTCGGAGAAAAGTACGGCGATGAAGTGCGCGTCCTGAGGATGGGCGAGTTCTCGACCGAGCTGTGCGGCGGCACGCACGTCGGCCGCACCGGTGACATCGGCCTGTTCAAGATCGTGTCGGAAGGCGGCGTCGCAGCCGGCATCCGACGTATCGAAGCGGTAACGGGCGAGGGCGCGCTGGCGTGGGTGCAAGGCACCAAC
>JASLGB010000414.1 GCA_030150315.1 Dokdonella sp.
GACGACCACGCAGCGCATGCTCTACACCCTGATGAAACCCGACGCCGGCGCGGTGCGCGTGGACGGCATCGATGCCGCCGCCGATCCGCTGGCAGTGCGGCGCCGACTGGGCGTACTGCCGGATGCGCGCGGCCTGTACAAGCGCCTGACCGCGCGCGAGAACATCGCCTATTTCGGCCGCTTGCACGGGCTCGACGAGGCCACCATCCGTTCACGCAGCGAGGACGCGATCCGCGCGCTCGGCATGGAGGACATCGCCGATCGCCGCACGGAAGGGTTCTCGCAGGGCCAGCGCGTGAAGACCGCGATCGCCCGCGCGCTGATCCATGATCCGAAGAACGTGATCCTCGACGAGCCGACCAACGGCCTGGACGTGATGGCCACGCGCGCGATGCGCAGCTTCATGCGCAAGCTTAAGGACGAGGGGCGCTGCGTGCTGTTCTCGAGCCACATCATGCAGGAGGTCGGCGCGCTGTGTGACCGCATCGTGGTCATCGCGCACGGCCGCGTCGTTGCCGACGAATCCCCGGCGCAGCTGCTGGCGCAGACCGGCAAGGCAAGCCTGGAAGATGCATTTGTCGAGATCATCGGATCGGAAGAAGGACTGGCGGCATGAAATCCATCCTCACCGTTTTCTGGAAGGAAACCCGCGAAAACCTGCGTGACCGCCGCACCGTGCTCAACACCTTGCTGACCGGGCCGCTGTTCGCGCCGCTGGTGTTCGCGCTGGTCATCAACGCCGCCGTCACACGCGAGCTGGACAAGGCCGAGAAGCCGCTCGAGGTGCCGGTGATCGGCGCCGAGCACGCGCCCAACCTGGTCGCCGCGCTGAAGCAGCAGAACATCGTCATCAAGGAGGCGCCGGCCGATCCCGAGCGTGCCGTGCGCGAGCAGGATGCCGATCTGGTGCTGCGCATTCCGGCCGACTACGCCGAGGCCTGGCGCAAGGGCGAGTCGGCGCAGGTCGAGCTGATCCACGACGCCTCGCAACGCGACGCGCAAGGGCCGGTGACGCGGCTGACGCGCGTGCTGGAGGGGTACAGCCAGCGCACCGGTGCACTGCGCCTGCTCTCGCGCGGGCTGGCGCCTGATCTGGTGCGTCCGGTGGTCGTCGCCACGCGCGACCAGTCCACTGCGCAGAACCGCAGCGGCGTGCTGTTCGGCATGCTGCCGTACTTCTTCATCCTCGGCGGCTTCATCGGCGGCATGGCGCTGGCGATCGACACCACCGCCGGCGAGCGCGAGCGGCAGTCGCTGGAGCCGCTGTTCGCCAATCCGGTCAGTCGAGGCCGCATCCTTGCCGGCAAGCTGGCGGCGACCAGCGCATTCGCCTTCACCACGGTCGTGCTCAGCATCATCGCTTTCTCGATCGCGGGGCATTTCCTGCCGACCGAAAAACTCGGCATGGTGCTGGATCTGGGCATCCGCTTCGGCGCGCAGACGTTGTTCGTCATGCTGCCGCTGGTGCTGCTGCTGTCGATCCTGCAGACGCTGGCGGCGGCGTTCGCCAAGAGCTACCGCGAAGCGCAGACCTATCTGTCTCTGCTGATGTTCGTGCCGGTGATTCCGACCATGATGCTGTCGATCTTTCCGCTGAAGGTCGAAACCTGGATGTACGCGGTGCCGGTGATGGGCCAGCAGGTGGCGATCACGCGCTTCCTGCGTGGCGATGTGGTCACGACGCCGGAACTGCTGCTGTGCTTTGGCGCAACCGCACTCGCCGCGTTCGTGGTCTACCTCATCACGGCACGCATCTACGCCAGCGAGCGGCTCGCGATTTCCGGCTGATTTAAGCCGGCCGTTCCGGTCATGGCGGCGCAGCCTCCGCGCCGGCGCTGTGGAGGCTGCGCGATCACGCGGTGCCGGCATGCGCGGGGCGCGCGGGCGCGTCATCGACAGCGCCGTCACCGCCCATTGCGCCGGCCTGGCCAGGGAGCGCGGGTGCCCGAGCCACGCCATACCGACCGATTGGACGATTGGTGAGTGGAGCAAACGCCGCTTCGACGGACCCGAGGGCCGGCGCGCGCTGCCTTCAGGCCGATCAGATCGCGGCGATCCAGCCCGCTTCGACCCAGGTCCGCAGCAGGGCGGCGGCGCGACCGGCGACGGTTTCCGCCGCGTGCCATTGACACAGGCATTCGCACAGTTGCGCGAAATCCGCACCGTCGGCGACGGCGTCGAGCGTCGCCGCTTCGTCGTGATCGAGTCGACGGTGATGCACGCCGCTGCGGTCGCGCCATGCGGCCCAGCCGTGCGGCCGATCCAGCGGCTCTGGCGCAGGCAGCGGTTCGCCGCGATCCAGCGCACGCCGGATGCGGTCGACGTTGTGGCCGACGCGCGTGCGTTGCAAGGACGGGTGCAAGCGCAGGCGCAGGCCGGGCCAGGCCGCCGGCTCGATCGCTGCCAGCGTGGCGACATCGAGGGTGGCATCGTCGGCGGCATCGAACGCCAGGCCGAGCAGCCAGTCGAGTGTGGCCAGTTCCGCCAGTTCCGCACGCTGCGACCACGGTTCCGCAGCGGCGAGGAATGCCGGAAGGCGGCCGCCGTACCAGCGCACGTTCGGGTGCGCCGATGGTGTGGCCTCGACGCAGGCGATCGCGATCGCGTCGAACGCCTCGTCGCCGACCAGCGCTCGAAGGCCGCCGAAATGGTCGCGCAGCACGCCGGCGAGGCGCGCGCGATAGGCGTGCGTGTAGACGCCGAGTCGTCTGCCCGTATCGACGCCACGCGTGTCGGCGATGGCGTCCATGGCCGAGGCGTCGCCGTGCAGCACGCGCGCCTGCATCGTCCGTTGCAGGTCGGCCAGGCCGCTCATGCCGCGGCCCACACGATCGGCTCGGCGATCGCGCGCGCGCGGTCGAGTTCGGCGACCAGTTCGGCCAGCGGCGGG
>JASLGB010000415.1 GCA_030150315.1 Dokdonella sp.
ACCGCGCTGTCGAAACTCAACACGCCCGACGTGAAGATCATCACCGTTGAGGATCCGGTCGAATACCAGATCGAAGGCATCAACCAGATCCAGGCCAAGCCATCCATCGGTCTCGACTTCAGCCACGCGCTGCGCTCGATCGTGCGTCAGGACCCGGACATCATCATGATCGGCGAAATGCGCGATCTGGAAACCGCGAAGATCGCGATCCAGTCCGCACTGACCGGACACCTGGTGCTGTCCACGCTGCATACCAACAACGCCGCCGGCGGTATCACGCGCATGCTCGACATGGGCGTGGAGGACTATCTGCTGACCTCCACCGTCAACGGCATCCTCGCGCAGCGCCTCGTGCGACGGCTCGACAAGGCCATCGCGACGCCGTACGACGCGATGCCGGAAGTGATCAAGGAATACCACCTCGACACCTTCACCGACGAACGCCCAGTGCAGCTGTTCAGGCCCGGGTCGAGTCCGACCAATCCGACCGGCTACCACGGGCGCACGACGATCATGGAATTCCTCGTCATGTCCGATGCGATCCGCCGCCAGATCATGCAGCACGCCGGCATGGGCGACATCGAGCAGCAGGCGCGCGCCGAGGGCATGCGAACGATGTTCGAGGACGGGCTGGTCAAGTCGCTGCAAGGACTGACGACGATCGAGGAAGTGCTGCGCGTGACCTCGTCGGAAGGCTGATGCGATGACGATGTACTACTACAAGGCGGTCACTCCCAACGGCGAGACGCTGGAAGGCCAGCTCGATGTCGCCTCGCACGAGGAGGCGATCGGCAAGCTGCAGGACGCCGGCAACATCCCGCTGGAAGTGCGCGAGGCCGATGGCGGTGCATCGGGCAGCCTGTTCGGCGCGCTGTTCAAGAAGAAGGCGTTGCGCGAAGCGCAGATCGTGCAGTTCACGCAGCAGTTGGCGACTCTGCTCGGTGCCGGCCAGCCGCTGGACCGCGCGCTGCAGATCCTGCTCGACCTGCCGGAAGACGAGAAGGCCCGGCGCATGCTGGAGCGCATCCGCGACCAGGTGCGCGGCGGCACGCCGCTATCGGATGCGCTGGAAGGCGAACACGGCAGCTTCTCGCGCCTGTATATCAACATGGTGCGCGCGGGCGAGGCCGGCGGCTCGCTGCACGACACGCTGGCCCGACTGGCCGACTATCTGGAGCGCAGCGCCAACCTCAAGTCCAGTGTCATCAACGCGATGATCTATCCGGCCTTCCTGGTCGGCATGGTGCTGCTGTCGCTGATGGTGCTGCTGATCTACGTGGTGCCGCAATTCGCGCCGATGTTCGAGGACATGAACATCGAGATGCCGTTCATCACCAAGCTGGTGCTGGCGGTGGGTTCCACGCTGCAGAGTTTCTGGTGGCTGATCATGGCCGCGATCGTTTTTGGCGCCGGCTGGCTGCGGCGCCAGATGGCCGATCCGGTCGCGCGCCTGAAGATCGACGAGCGCCTGCTGAAGATGCGCGTGGCCGGCGACATCATCCGCAAGATCGAAACCGCGCGCCTTTCGCGCACGCTCGGCACCTTGCTCAAGAACGGCGTGCCGCTGCTGAACGGCCTGACCGTGTCGCGCAATGTGATGACCAACACCGTGCTGGCCGAAGCGGTCGGCAATGCCGCCGAGGACGTCAAGACCGGCGGCGGACTGGGTTATGCGCTGACGCAGTCCAAGCGCTTCCCGAAGCTGGCGCTGCAGATGATCAGCGTCGGCGAGGAATCGGGCGAGCTGGACACGATGCTGCTGAAGGTGGCCGACACCTTCGACATCGAAGTGAAGAACACGCTCGACCGTCTGCTCGCCGCGCTGGTGCCGGCGACAACGATCGTGATGACGGTAATGGTGGCCATGATCATGATGGCGATCGTTCTGCCGATCATGAACATTGCCGGTGCGGTGCAGTGATTCGACCGCACGCTGCGGCGATTGGTATGGATTTGGTGAGAGAGGAAATGACATGAATGCAAAGCGTATCCATCGCCTGCCGCGTACGGCGGGTTTCAGCCTTATCGAGATGCTGGCGGTGATCGTGCTGATCGGCATCGTCGCCGGCATCGTGGTGCAGCAGGTCGGCAAGAACGTCGACAAGGGCAAGTACGGATCGGGCAAGGCACAGGTGCAGGCGCTGGCCGGCAAGGTCGAGGCGTACTCGCTCGACAACGGCTCGCCGCCGGCGCGCCTGGAAGATCTCGTGACGCGCCCGGGCAATTCGTCGAACTGGCAGGGCCCTTACGCCAAGCAGTCGGACCTGAAGGATCCGTTCGGTCGGGCGTTCCAGTACAAGTCGCCCGGCGAGCACGGTGATTTCGACATCACCTTCCTCGGCAAGGACGGCCAGGCCGGTGGCGACGGCGTCAACGCCGACTACGGCAACTGGCAGTGAGCAGGCGGGATTCGGGATCGCGCATCGCGCAGCCGCCGGGGCGCCTCGTCCCGGCTCCGCTGCGGCTTGCCGCAACCCGAGTCCCGAGCCTGCGGTCCCGCGTGCCGGTGCGCCGGCACGCACGCGGCTTCACGCTGATCGAGCTGATGGCCGTGATCGTGCTGATCGCGATCGCGTTGACGGCAGTGACGTTCTCGTTTTCGAAAAGCCTGCAGAGCGCGAAGATCCGCGGCGCCAGCCGCGATCTGGTCGCGGCGCTGCGCTACACGCGCGGGCAGGCGATCGTGAAGGGCAAGCAGGAAGTGCTGCTGCTCGACCTCGACAAGAAGTCCTATACCGCGCCGGGGAAAGGCGCGGTCAAGCTGCCGGACGGCATGGACTTGCGCCTGACCACGGCCGATACGGAAGTTACCGGCGGCAACGCCGGCGGCATCCGCTTCTTTCCGGACGGCAGCTCCACTGGCGGCCACATCGCCGTGCTGCAGGGGCAGCGCGAGTGGCGCGTCAATGTCACCTGGCTGACCGGTGAAATCGCGCTC
>JASLGB010000423.1 GCA_030150315.1 Dokdonella sp.
CGGAACACCTGATCGCGTTCGGCCGCGAGGGCGGCTCGCCGACCGCGGCCAGCGTGCGTCTTGCGCCGGGCCTTGGCCTGACCAACCGTTTCGTGATCGACAAGCATTTCCGCAAGCGCGACCGCCTCGGTCGCCTGCTGGCGGAAATGCTGGTCGATCACGAAACGGTTGGTCAGGCCAAGGCCCGGCGCAAGACGCACGCTGGCCGCGGTCGGCGAGCCGCCCTCGCGGCCGAACGCGATCATGTGTTCCGACAGGATCGACGCGCCCGCGCTGGTGCCGCCGACATGCACGCCCTGCGCATTGCGTTGGCGGATCAGCTTGGCCACCGGCGTGCCGCCGAGCAGGGTCGACAGGCGCAGCTGGTTGCCGCCGGTGAAGAAGATGCCGCTGGCCTGCTCGATGCGCTCGCAGCGGTTCGCCTCGCTGGCATCGCGGCGCGTGTCGAAATCCAGCGCGATGACGCGCCCGACGCCGAGTTCGGCGAATACCTGTTCGTAGCGCGGCCCAGTGGTGGTGAGTTGGCTCGCGGTCGGGATCACGACGATGTCCGCATCGCTGCCGCCGCACAGCTCGACGAAGCGGCGCAGGATGCGCGGGTCGTGCTCCTTTTCCTCCGCACCCCCGATGGGGATGATCCAGCCACGCTCGAAACCTTCACTGACCTTGCTTGGACACATCGCGCCCTTGACTCCGGGATTGCATTGGGAAGACGTCATTCGTACACGGACGCAGGGATTGCCGCAACGGGCACCGCGACAACCGGCGCCGCGGCGGCCACTCGCCAGGCCGAGCGTGGCCGCCGCGACGATTGCCGCGCAACCACGCACGACGCATCATCGGCGCATGGGCCAACTCTCCAGCGAACTGCCGCGCGATCCGAACTGCACCGACCCGATGCTCGTCAACGCGGTCGCCTACGACGCGAGCGGTGCCAACCGCCGCAGCGTCACCATCGACGAAATCAGCGACATCCTCGCTACGCCCGACCAGTGGGTGTGGGTCGGCCTGCGCGAGCCGACCGAGGAATTGCTGGAGAAACTGCAGGAGGAATTCGGCCTGCACGAGCTGGCCATCGAGGACGCGCACAAGGCGCACCAGCGCGCCAAGATCGAGGTCTATGGCGACTCGCTGTTCATCGTCATGCACACGGCGCAGACGGTGAACGGAAAGATCGAATTCGGCGAGACACACATCTTTCTCGGCCAGCGCTATTTCGTCACCGTGCGCCACGGCGCGTCGCTGTCCTACGCGGCGGTACGGCGCGGCTGCGAGCAGGACCCGGAGCAGCTCGCACTCGGCCCGAGCTATCCGCTGTACGCGGTACTCGACTTCATCGTCGACAACTTCTTCCCGATCGTGCGCGAGTTCCGCGAGGAATTGCAGGAGCTGGAAGAAGAAGTCTTCGAGGACACCTTCAAGCGCGAAACCATCCGCCGCCTGTACGACCTGAAGAAGGAACTGGTCACCCTGCGCCTGGCCATCGCGCCGATCCAGGACATCCTCAACCAGCTCGTGCGCCAGTACCCCACGCTGATCCGCGACGAAGTGCGACCGTACTTCCGCGACGTGTACGACCACGCCGCGCGCATCAACGAATCCACCGACACCATGCGCGAGATGCTGACCGCCGCGATCAGCGTCAACCTGGCGCTCGTCGGTGTTGCGCAGAACGAGGTGGTCAAGCGGCTTGCCGGCTGGGCGGCCCTGCTCGCTGCGCCAACGCTGATCACCAGTTGGTACGGCATGAACTTCCACGACATGCCCGAACTGGAGCGCGTCGGTGCCTATCCAACGCTGATCGGCATCACCATCGCCATCTGCTTGACGCTGTTTATCGTGCTGAAACGCGCAAAGTGGCTGTGATGCGTTTGCGCAGCCAGCGCCGCTGGCCCTACTCTCGCCAACGGGTGCGATCGGGTAGGCGAGACGGGAATGGGCGGGGACGGGGATCAAACTTCGATGCTGCTGCAGCGCTGCTCCGGCGGCGACGAACGCGCGTACAGCGAGCTGTTCGAACTGGTCTATGCCGACCTGCATCGCCGCGCCCGTCGCTGGACCGGCGGCGCCGGCGCCACCTTGTCCACCACCGCGCTGGTGCATGAAACCTTTCTCAGTCTGGTCGGCGCACGTCTTGCACTGAACGACAAGGCACATTTTTTCCGCATCGCCGCGCGCGCCATGCGTCGCGTATTGATCGATGCCAGCCGCCGCCGTGATGCACTCAAGCGTGGCGGCGGGCTGCAAGGACTGACGCTGGATACCTCGCTGGCCATTCCCGGCCGCGACCTCGACCTGCTCGCGCTTGACCAGGCGCTGGAGCGCCTTTCCGCCAGCGAGCCACGCCTCGCCCAAGTGGTGGAACTGCATTTCTATGCCGGCGTCGAGTTCGCGGAAATCGCCCGGCTGATGGACCTTTCCGAGCGCACCGTGGCGCGCGACTGGCGTGCCGCACGCGCCCTGCTGGCACTGGAACTTTCCGAAAGCCAAACCGATGGCTGACGTCGACCCGCGCAAGGCGCGCATTCTTCGCGCCGCCCTGGACCTGCCCACCGGCGAGCGCGATGCCCACGTGGAACGCGAGTGCGGCAGCGACACCGAACTGCTCGCCAGCCTGCGCAAGCTGCTGCAACTGGACGCTGCCACGGCGCTGCCGCTGGACCGCTCCGCTGAAGACCTCGCCGCAAGCCTGCTCGCCGACAACGCCACCACACCGAGACTGTACAGCGGCGCGCGCATCGGCCCGTATCGCCTGGTGCGCGAACTCGGCCGCGGCGGCATGGGCTCGGTGTGGCTGGCCGAACGCGACGATGGGCAATTCCAGCAGCAGGTGGCGCTGAAACTGATCCTCGCCGGCATGGACAGCGAACATGTCCAACACCAGTTCCGACGCGAGCGCGCCCTGCTCGCGCGGCTGCAACACCCCAACATCGCGCAACTCATCGACGGCGGTATCGACAGCGACGGTCATCCGTGGTTCGCAATGGAATGCATCGAAGGCATCAACCTCAGCGCCTGGGTCGAGCGCGAACAACCCAGCCTGCGTGCACGCCTGCGCCTGTTCACCAAACTCTGCCACGCGGTCGCGCATGCGCATCGGCAGCTGATCGTGCATCGCGACCTGAAACCGTCCAACGTGCTGGTACAGGCCGACGGCGAACCACGCCTGCTCGATTTCGGCATCGCGCGCCTGATCCAAAGCGACAACGCCGAACAGACCGCGACAATGCAGCGCTTCCTGACACGCGACTTTGCCGCGCCGGAACAATTGCGCGGCGACATTGCCGGTACTTCCTCCGATGTCTACGCGCTCGGCCTGATCCTGTTCGAACTGCTCACCGGCCAGCGCTACCGCAAGCTGCACATCAGCGGCGACATCACCTTGCGTCCCAGCGCCGCGCTGGATGCCACCACCAGCGCCACAGCGCACATCAGCCGCACGCAACTGCGCGGCGACCTGGACGCGATCACCCTGCGCGCGCTCGCCGACGAACCCGCGCGCCGCTATGCGGACGCGCATCAACTCGCCGACGACGTGCAGCGTTATCTGGACGGCAAGCCCGTCGGCGCGCGACCGGACAGCCTTGCCTACCGCGCGGCCAAGTTCATGCGGCGCAATCATGCCGCCGTCGCCGCCAGTGCCTTCGGCATCGCCGCGTTGCTTGCCGGCAGCGGCATCGCGTTCTGGCAGGCAGTACAGAAAACCGCGGAAGCCGAACGCGCGCGCATCGCGCTGCGCCAATCGGAAACCATCCGCAACTTCATCAACTCGGTTTTTTTCGAAGCCGACCCTAGCGGGGGCAAAGGCATCGGCACCACCGCCGGTGAACTGCTCGCCGCGGCACGGGAACGCGTTGCGCGGGAACTGGACGACGAACCGCTGGTCGCCGCCGAACTGCTCGACCAGATCGGCAGCACCTATGTCTCGCTCGGCAAAGACATGCTCGCGCGCGAAGTACTGGCCGAGGCGCTCGCCTTCAACCATCGCGCAGCGCGTCCGTCACTGGCCATCGACGCATCAATCAAGGGGCGTCTGGCCTATTACACCTATCTGGATGGCGACACTGCCACCGCACTGGCAAGCCTCGACTCGATCATTGCGCAACTGCGCGCCAGCCCCGATCCACGTGTCGAGATCGTCGCGCAACTTGGCAAGTTGCACGAACTCAAGTCCTCCGTGCTGT
>JASLGB010000425.1 GCA_030150315.1 Dokdonella sp.
AGCCTCGCCAGCGGCATTCCGATGGCCAATGTGCTGTTCGCCGGCAGCGCGGTCGGCGCGACCGTGCTGCCGCTGATGGTGTTCCACCAGATCCAGTTGATGGTCTGCGCCGCGCTGGCGCAGCGCTATTCGCGACAGGCGCCATGAAGATGCGCGCATCGACGCGCTATGGTTGGCGCGCGCCACGCCAGGCGGCGCGTTCCCCGCATTTCCTTTTCCCGACCCGGAGTGGTTGCCGATGAAACCGGCTTTCGAACCCGCACCTTCCGTCGCCGTTCCGATCGCCGGGACGGATCTCTCCTTTCCGGTGCGCCGCATCTACTGCGTCGGACGCAACTACGCCGCGCATGCGCGCGAGATGGGTTCCGATCCGCAACGCGAGCCGCCGTTCTTCTTCTGCAAGCCGGCCGACGCGATCCTCTACGTCGCGCCCGGCCGGGTGGGCGTATTTCCGTATCCGGCCAAGAAGCAGAACTGCCACTACGAGGTGGAACAGGTCGTGGCGATCGGCAAGCGAGGGCGCGACATCCCCGTCGACGCGGCGCTCGAGCACGTCTACGGATACGCACTCGGCCTGGACATGACGCGGCGCGACCTGCAGGTGCAGATGCGCGACAGTGGCCGGCCGTGGGACATCGGCAAGGCGTTCGACCACTCTGCCCCGATCGGACCGATCCACCGCGCCGAAGACGTCGGCCATCTGCAGCACGGCGCGATCTGGCTTCGCCTCAACGGCGAGATGAAACAGGAGTCGAACCTCGCCGACCGCATCTGGCCGGTCGCCGAAACGATCGCCTGCCTGTCGACGTTCTTCGAGCTGGTACCGGGCGACCTCATCTACACCGGCACGCCGGAAGGCGTCGGCGCGGTGCAGCGCGGCGACCGCCTGCGCGCCGGCATCGACGGTCTGGGCGAACTCGACCTCGACGTCGCCTGAACAGGAGAAGGCCATGCAGCTCTACAGCTATTTCCGCAGTTCCGCCGCGTTCCGCGTGCGCATCGCGCTGAACCTGAAAAACCTTTCCTACGACACCGTCCCCGTGCATCTGCTGCGCGACGGCGGCCAGCAGTTGGCGCCGGACTATCGCGGCATCGCGCCGGAAGGTCTGGTGCCGGTGCTGGTCGACGGCGACACGACCCTGCACCAGTCTCTGGCGATCATCCAATACCTCGACGAAACCCATCCCTCGCCGCCGCTGCTGCCGGCTTCGGCGGCCGATCGCGCCGCCGTGCGCGCCATCGCGCTGGACATCGCCTGCGACATCCATCCGCTCGGCAACCTGCGCGTGCTCAAGCACCTGGCCAAGACGCACGGCCTGCAGAAAGACGACACCGATGCGTGGATCCGCCATTGGGTCGGCACCGGCTTCGAGGCGCTGGAAACCCGCCTGGCCCGCTCGCCCGCGCGCGGCGCGTTCTGCCACGGCGACACGCCGACCCTGGCCGACATCGTGCTGGTGCCGCAGGTGTTCAACGCGCGCCGTTTCGGTCTCGACATGGCGCGCTATCCGACCATCGCGGCGATCGATGCGCAGTGCAACGCGCTGGCCGCCTTCGTCGACGCGGCGCCGGCAAACCAGCCCGACGCCGAATAGCAGCGCCGCGACGGGGATGCGCGCCGTGTCTGCCCGCCTCCGCGTCGCGTTCCGTGCCGCCTTGCCGTGAAGGGGCCGGAACCGGAACAATCGCGGTTCTCCGTTGTGCGACTGCCGTGAATCCTTCCGCTCCCACCCTCGCCCTGCAGCAGGTCGGCCGCGTTCTCGCCGGACGCGATGCCGTGCGCGCGCTGGATCTGGAGCTGCACCGCGGCGAGGTGCTCGGCCTGCTCGGCATCAACGGCGCCGGCAAGAGCACCACGCTGCGCATGATCGCCGGCGTGCTGGCGCCGAGCCGTGGCACCGTGCGCCTCGACGGCGAAGACCTGTACGAATACCCGGAGCTCGCGCGCCGCCGCATTGGCTATCTGCCGGAAGTGCCGCCGCTGCATGCCGAACTGACGCCAGCCGAATTCCTCGCCTTCTGCGCGCGCCTGCGCGGGCTGGCGCGTGGCGTCGTCGCGCCGGCGGTCGCGCGCGCGATCGAGCGCTGCGAGCTTGGCGAAGTGCGCCAGCGCCCGATCGCCACGCTGTCCAAGGGGTTCCGCCAACGCGTTGGCCTGGCGCAGGCGATCCTGCACGAGCCGGAACTGGTCGTGCTCGACGAACCGGCCTCCGGTCTGGATCCGGTGCAGGCGCTTAAACTGCGCGAACTGGTGCGCGGCCTCGGCGCCGATCACGCGGTGGTGCTGTCCACCCATGTGCTGCCGGATGTGGCCGCCTGCTGCGACCGCGTGGCCATCCTGCATCGCGGCGCGCTGCGCCATCTCGGCCCGACCGGCGCGCACGACGCCACGCTCGACCGCGTGTTCCTGTCGATCGCAATGGCCGATACGGCGGAGCCGGCGAAATGAGCGTGACCGCCTTGATCGCCCGCCACGAATGGCGCCGCCTGGCGGTGCAGCCGTTCGCCTGGATGCTCGCCGCCGTCGCGCTGGCCCTGATGGCGTGGCAGTTCCTGCTGTCGGTCGACGGGTTTCAGGCGCTGGCGCCGAAACTCGGCGGCCTCGACCACGCGCCCGGCGCGACCGACCTCGTCGCGCTTGCCCTGCTGCGCGGCTGGGCCAGCCTGCTGGTCTTGCTGGTGCCACTGGTGACCATGCGCACGCTGGCCGGCGAGCGCCGCGCGCAGACGCTGCCGCTGCTGCTCGCCAGCGGCATCGGCAACCTGCGCATCGTGCTCGGCAAGTTCTTCGGCGCCTACGGCTATGTGCTGGCGCTGACCGCCCTGGTCGCGCTGATGCCGCTGGCGCTCGGCTTCGGCACCGCGCTGGACTGGGGCAAGCTGGCCGCCGCCTTGCTCGGCATCGCGCTGTACGCCGCCGCGCTGGTCGCGATCGGCGTTGCCTGTTCGGCATGGACTTCGCAGCCGGCGCTGGCCGCCGCCGCCGCGCTGGCGATCGCCAGCCTGCTCGCCGTGGTCGACGCCGGCGCGCGCATGCAAGGCATCGACAACTCCGCCATCAACTACCTCGCGCTGACCACGCATCTGGAGCCGTTCTTCCTCGGCCTCGTCGGCAGCGTCGACATCGTCTACTTCGCCCTGCTCGCCGTGCTGGCGCTGGCGCTGGCAACGCGCCGGCTCGACACCTTGCGGACGGGCGACTGATGCGCGCACGGATCGGCCCCCTGCTGCATGCGCTGCTGCTGCTCGTCGCGGCCTCGGCCGTCGCCTTCCTCAGCACGCGCCACGGTTTCGTCGCCGACTGGAGCCGCAGCCGCCAGGCCAGCCTCGGTGCCGAATCGGTGGCGATGCTGAAGACGCTCGACGCGCCGGTGGAGGTGATCTGCTACGCGCGCCAGCAGGGCGGCCTGC
Source organism: Dokdonella sp. (assembly GCA_030150315.1). Taxonomy (GTDB): domain Bacteria; phylum Pseudomonadota; class Gammaproteobacteria; order Xanthomonadales; family Rhodanobacteraceae; genus Dokdonella_A. Next base: position 3,412 of record JASLGB010000425.1, read on the forward strand.
GCGCGGTCGTGTCCGCCTTCGTCGAGCGCTATCGCCGCGTCAAGCCGGATCTGCGTCTGCGCTTCGTCGATCCCGACGCCGATCCCGGCGCGATGCGCGACGCCGGCGTCAGCGTCGATGGCGAGATCGAATTGCGCTACCGCGAACGCAGCGAACGGCTCAAGGTGCTCGGCGAGGCCGAGTTCTCCAACGCGCTTGTGCGCCTGTCGCGGCCGAACACGCGCATAGTCGCCTTCCTCGAAGGCGAGGGCGAGCGCCAGCCGCTGGGCAAGGCCAACGCCGACCTTGGCCGCTTCGTCGCCACCCAGGCCGGGCGCGGACTGCACGCCGTGCCGCTGGCGCTGGCCAGCGTGGCGCAGGTGCCGGACAACGTCGATCTGCTGGTGGTGGCCAATCCGCGCGTCGCGCTGCCGGCGTCCGCCGTGGACGAGTTGCTGGACTACCTCGATCGCGGCGGCGCCTTGCTGTGGCTGGCCGAACCGGGCGAACCGGCGCAACAGGACGGCGGCGGCCTCGACCGGCTGGCGCAGGCGCTCGGACTGCGCGTGCTGCCCGGCGTGGTCGTTGATGGCAGCGGTCAGGCCTTCGGCTTGGGCGATCCGAGTTTCGTCGCGGTCAGCCAGTATCCGGCGCACGCGATCACGCAGGATTTCCTGCTGACCACGCTGTTTCCGCAGCCGTCCGCGCTGGCGCGTCGCGCCGACTCGCGTTGGGAGGCGCAGCCGATCCTGCGCTCCAGCGCGCAGTCGTGGAACGAGACCGGCCCGATTCCGAAAAGCGGCGACAGCGCCGACACGATCCGCCAGGACGACGACGCAGGCGAGTTCGCCGGCCCGCTCGATCTCGGCTTCGCGCTGCTGCGCACCTCGCCGCGCCCGGATCGCGCGCAGCAGCGCGTGGTGGTGATCGGCGACGGCGATTTCCTGTCCAACAGCTTCCTCGGCAACGGCGGCAACCGCGACTTCGGCCAGCGCGTGTTCGACTGGCTGCTCGGCGACGACGCGCAGATCCGCGTGGCCGATGCGGTCGCGCCGGATCGCGTGCTCAATTTCGAGCCCGCCACACTGGCCGCACTCGGCGGCGTTTTCCTGTTCGGCCTGCCGCTGCTGCTGGCTGGCAGCGGCGCGTGGATCGCATGGCGCAGGCGCCGGCGTTGAAGCGCCGCACGCGCCATCTGCTCGGCCTTGGCGCCGTGGCCGTCGCGCTTGGCCTGGCCGTGTTCGCGCAGCTGCGTCACGAACAAGCGCTGGCGCCCGAACCGCTCACGCGCATCGACGCCGCCGCCGTGCGCGCGGTGGCGGTCCGCTGCGAAGGCTGCACTGTGCGCCGCTTCGAGAAGCGCGACGGGCACTGGCACATGCTGGAGCCCGAGGACGCCGCCGCGAACGATGCGGCGGTCGAGCGTCTGGTCGCGATCGCGAACGCACCGATCCGCTTCCGCCATGCGGCAGGTCAGCTCGACCCGAAAAAACTCGGCCTCGATCCGCCGCTGGCCACGCTGGCGCTGGATGCAACGACGCTGCGCTTTGGCACCACCGATGCGATCCACGGCGACCGCTACGTCGAGGTCGACGGCGCGATCGCGCTGGTGCCCGACCGCTTCAGCGTGCATCTGTTCGCCACGCCGGACAGCGAGCGCGCCGCGCGCTGATCGCTCGTGCGTTCGGCGCTGGGACCGCCCGGCGCGCAGCCTGCGGTCGGTGCCGGACGATCTGGACTCCCATCGTCGGAAGTCGCGCCCTCGGGAATCGTGCCATCGGAAATGGAGCGCGTTCGAAGCGGCTCATCGGCCATCGCTTCGTTTGGCGTCGGGCTGTCCACACACCGCTCGCCGCGCGTCAGGCCGCTCGGACTCCGGTCGTTCCCGTCGGTTCCGCCGCCGGGTGGCGCAATTGCCAAGCGCCGCTGCTCTGGCGCATCGTGCGCGTCCGCCCGCGCGCTTCCGCAACGCTCCCGTGCCTGAACTGCCCGAAGTCGAAACCACCCGCCGCGGTCTCGAACCGCATCTGATCGGCCGCCGCATCCTCGCGCTGGACGTGCGCCAGCCGCGCCTGCGCTGGCCGCTGCCGCGCGAGCTGTACGACTCGCTGCCGG
>JASLGB010000155.1 GCA_030150315.1 Dokdonella sp.
CCGACTTCGAGATCGTCTTCGTGGACGACTCCAGCAAGGACGGTTCGCTGGGCGTGCTGACGCGGGCGAAGGCGGACTATCCGGAGTTGCGCGTGCTGCGGCATTTGTCGCAGAGCGGGCAGAGCACGGCGATCCGCAACGGCGTGAAGGCGGCGCGCGGTGCGTGGATCGCCACGCTGGACGGAGACGGCCAGAACGATCCGGCCGACATTCCGAAGTTGTTGGCGATGCGTGACGAGTCGCCGGCGGCGATCAAGCTGTTCGCCGGTTGGCGCGTGAACCGGCAGGACTCGGGCAGCAAGCGCTGGGCATCGAAGTGGGCCAACGCGATTCGCGCGCGCCTGCTGCGCGACGACACGCCCGATACTGGTTGCGGCATCAAGCTGTTCGAGCGCGAGGCGTTTCTGGATCTGCCGTACTTCGACCACATGCATCGATATCTGCCGGCGCTGATGCAGCGCGCCGGCTGGCAGGTGAAGTCGGTACCGGTGAACCATCGCGCGCGCGGCGCCGGTGTATCGAAGTACAACAACCTCAATCGCGCCCTGGTCGGCATTGCCGACCTGCGCGGTGTCGGCTGGCTGATCAAGCGCGCCAAACGCACCGCCACCGAGGAGCTCTGACCCGCTCCGGCAAGGCGGCGGCGCAGGGCCGCGCCCTGTTGCTGCGGCGGGCCGAACCCGGAAAAGGCCCGGTTCGCGCCGGCGCCACTTGCCGCAAGCCCATGATTCGGCTATAAAGCGCGGCTCCCTGCGATATCCATGGCCCTTGCGGGCGCGCGGAACCGGTCATGCGGTCCGTCCGTGTCGGGTATCGATCGGGGTTTCCAGCACCGCATGGCGCACCGTCGCCGCTGGGCCGCCACCGTCCTGGCCAAGGGCGGAAACGAACTTCGAGAGGTTCGCATGTCCAAGATTTGCCAAGTCACCGGAAAGAGTTTCCAGTCCGGCAACAACCGTTCGCACGCCAACAACAAGACGCGCCGCCGCTGGCTGCCGAACCTCCACGAGCGCCGCTTCTGGGTGCCGAGCGAGAAGCGCTGGGTTTCGCTGCGCGTTTCCAGCCACGGCCTTCGCACCATCGACAAGAAGGGCATCGAAGTCGTACTCGCCGAGCTGCGCAAGCGCGGCGAAAAGATCTGAGTCGAGGAGAACTGAACCATGGCAAGCAAGCGTGACAAGATCCGTCTGATCTCCTCGGCCGGCACCGGCCACTTCTACACCACGGACAAGAACAAGAAGAACACGCCGGAAAAGATGGAGGTCAAGAAGTACGACCCCGTCGTCCGCAAGCACGTGATGTACAAGGAAGGCAAGATCAAGTGAGGTCGTTCTGACCTTGCGGCGCGCCGCGGCAACCGCTGCGGTAAGCGATCCGGCTTCGGAAAACCCGCCCTGGTGGCGGGTTTTTCTTTTGCGGCCGCCGCAAACGCCGGACCGCCGAGCGAGCGCATGCCGCGTCGGCTGCGGCGGCTGTTGCGGTGACTGTTCGCGCAGCGGTTCGGGCCATGCCTGCGGCCGGCGCGGCCGACCGGCGCGACGACGCGTGGATGGCTGCGCATGGCGTCGGTGTCGTTCTCCCCGACTGCGTGCGTGAACCGATTCGGCTCGGCGGCGAGGCTTCGCCGCCGGCATCGAGAACCGCGCACGGAGGATTCCGGGCGCCCCCGGTGGATCGGCCTTGTGCGGTTCGGTCTCGGCCAGAGGCGTCTGCAACCGCGCGCTGCCGCTGGTGGGATCGATGTTGGCGGGATCGATGTGATACCGGGCGCACGCAGGGCCGGCTGGCGGCCGCATGCTTGCGACGCCGCGAGCGGAAGTTGCGGTTGCCATCCGGTGCGGGCAAGACGCGCACGCCACTCGTCGTATGCTGCGCGTTTCCGCCCGGGAATTGCCATGACACGCCTCGCCTTCGCGCTGCTCGCCGCGCTCGCCGCCGTTTCCGTGCAGGCGGGCGATCGCATCACCGGCCAATCGTTCGCCACGCGCTCGGAAGTGATCGCGCGTAACGGAATGGTTGCGACCTCGCATCCGCTGGCGACGCAGGTTGGTGTCGACGTGCTCAAGGCCGGCGGCAATGCGGTCGATGCCGCGATTGCGGCGAACGCGGCGCTGGGCTTGATGGAGCCGACCGGCAACGGCATCGGGGGCGACCTGTTCGCGATCGTCTGGGACGCCAAGACGAAAAAACTGTATGGCTACAACGGTTCCGGGCGCTCGCCGAAATCGCTGACGCTGGAGTGGTTCCGGAAACACGACTACACGGCCATTCCGCCGACCGGGCCGCTGCCGGTCAGCGTGCCGGGCGCGGTGGATGGCTGGTACGCGCTGCACCAGCGTTTCGGCAAGCTGCCGATGAAGCGCGTGCTGAAGCCGGCGATCGACTACGCGCGCGACGGTTTTCCGGTGACCGAACTGATTGCTCACTACTGGGCGCTGTCGGTGCCCAGGCTCGGCAAGCATCCGGGTTTCACCGAGCAGTTCACCAAAGACGGCGAGGCGCCGGCGAAGGGCGAGGTGTGGAGAAACCCGAACCTGGCGAGCACGCTGCAGGCGATCGCCGACGGCGGCCGCGACGCGTTCTACAAGGGCCGCATTGCGCACGTGATCGCCGATTTCATGCAGGCCAACGACGGTTTCCTGTCCTACGAGGATCTGGCCACGCACACGGGCGAATGGGTCGATCCGATCTCGACCAATTACCGCGGCATCGACGTATGGGAGCTGCCGCCGAACGGCCAGGGCCTGGCCGCGCTGCAGATGCTGAACATCCTCGAAGGGTACGACTTCTCGAAGATTCCGTTCGGCAGCGTCGAGCACGTGCACCTGTTCGTCGAGGCGAAGAAGCTGGCGTTCGAGGACCGCGCGAAGTTCTACGCTGATCCCGCGTTCGCCAAGGCGCCGATCGAGCGCCTGCTGTCCAAGGATTACGCCGCCGAGCGGCGCGCGCTGATTTCCGGCAAGGCGATGAAGGCGGTCGAGCCGGGCACGCACAAGCTCGATGGCGACACGATCTACCTGACCACGGCGGACAAGGACGGCAACATGGTCTCGCTGATCCAGTCCAACTACCGCGGCATGGGCTCGGGCATGGCGCCGCCGGGGCTCGGATTCATCCTGCAGGATCGCGGCGAGATGTTCGTGCTGAAGGAAGGCCACGCCAACACCTACGCGCCCGGCAAGCGGCCGTTCCACACCATCATTCCGGCGTTCGCGACCCGGAACGGCGAGCCGTGGCTGAGTTTCGGCCTGATGGGCGGCGACATGCAGCCGCAGGGCCATGTCGAGATCATCATGAACCTGGTCGACTTCGGCATGAACCTGCAAGAGGCCGGCGACGCGCCGCGCATCCAGCACGAGGGCTCGACCTCGCCGGAAGCGCAGGCCAAGCCGATGACCGACGGTGGCTGGATCGACCTTGAATCGGGGTTTTCCTACGACACCGTGCGTGGCCTGATGCAGAAGGGGCATGCCGTGCGCTACGCCGATGGCCCCTATGGCGGCTATCAGGCGATCGCGCGCGATGCGTTCAACGGCACCCTGATCGGCGCCAGCGAAAGCCGCAAGGACGGCCACGCCGCCGGCTATTGAGTTACGGTGACGGCGAACCGGAACGGAGCTGACATGAAGGTATTCGCCTGGATCTTCGTCTCGCTCACCACGTGTGTTGCGGTCGTCCCCGTTTTCGCCGGCAATGACGCACAGGCGGCGGAACGCTGGGAGGTCGCGCAGTCGCGCCTGTTCGAGGAACTTGAATCCAGCCCGATCCCGCGCGACCGGGCGTTGGCGGCCAGCGCGCAAGCGAGGCGGGGCGATGCCGATTCGTCGGCGGATCTGGCGCAAGCCGCGGCCGCCGCCCCTGACGATGCGCTGGTGCAATGGCTTGCCGCCGTGCACGGCGGGAAGACGACCACGACGGACACGGCCATCGTGGCGCTGGTACGGCTCGAACCGGACAACGGAGCGACGTGGCTGCTGGCCAGCCGCGCCGCCGCGCTGCGCGCGGACGCGGCCGGACTCGATGTGGCGCTGGCCGGTTTCGCCGCCAGCACACGCTTCGACGATCACTACGCCGGCCTGCTGCATGCCTGGCTGGACGCGCTGCGACGCCATCCGTCGACTCCGACCGCGTGCGACACCGTTGCCGCGTGCGATCGCCGCCAGTCGGATTTTCTGGTCGCGACGGCTTGGACCGTCGCTAGCGTGTTCCCGTCTGCGCAGCCGCTGCTTGAAGTTTGCACAGGCGCGGCCGTGGGCTCCACACGTCGCCAGCAGTGCGAGGCCGGCGGTCGCAGCATGCTCAGCAACGCGCCCACGTTGCTGTCTGCGACGATCGGATATGCCCTGCTCGACCGCATCGGCGCCCTCACTGCGGCAGACGAGGAATTGCGCCGTCGACATGACTGGCTCTCGCACGTGCTGGCGCCCGTCCATCGCGACATGCAGCCCGGAAGCGCGGACTTCACCGCCATGGCGGCCGACTGGGCGCGGCTGGACAGCGAAATCGAAGTCATGCGGCGCATGGCCCAGCGTGCCGGCAAGCCCTTGCTGCCGCCGGACGACTGGACCAGCCCGCGCCAGCGCGCGCGGGCGAACGCCGCCACGGACGGCTGATTTCACCGTCGCGGCCACGCGGTGTACGCTTTCGCGCATCCTGCATGCAGCGGAGGCGACGATGCTGAAGGTTCTGGTAGCCAGCTCCAAAGGCGGCGCCGGCAAGAGCACGCTGGCCACCAACCTTGCCGGCTACTACTCGGTCGGCGGCAACAACACCGTTCTGGTCGATGCCGATCGACAAGGCTCCGGCTTGGCGTGGTGCAAAAAGCGCGCGCAGCAGGAACATGCCGTGCTCGGCCTTCCCGGCACGCGGCGCGACTGGCCGCGCCAGCTGCCCGGGGATGCCGATCGCGTGGTGGTCGACTCGCCTGCCGGCATCACCGCGGCCGAGGTGGAGCGCCTTCTCGACACGGTTCACGCCGTGCTCGTGCCGATCCTGCCATCGGCCATCGACCTGGAAGCGACCGAGCCGTTCCTGCGCGAGCTGGCGGCGCTCGATCGCATCCGCGGCGGCAAGGTTGCGGTCGGCCTTGTCGCCAACCGGCTCAAGCCGTGGACCCATGCCTCGCAGCTGGCGGTCGAGGAAATGCGCCGGTTTCCGTTCCCGCTGGTGGCCCGGCTGCGCGATACGCAGGGCTATGTGCTGGCCAATGCGCTGGGCAAGAGCCTGTTCGACTACCACTCCGAAATCGTGCGCTCGCATCAGCACGACTGGCGCGGCCTGTTCCGCTGGCTGCGCAAGCACGCTGAATGAAAACCGCATGTTTGCGCGGGTTTGCGTGATCTTTGCACGTTCCGGCCGAACCACGTTCGCGCTTGGCGATCCATGGATGTGCGGTCGATGTGGCCGCGGCATCCGAGGTTCAGACCATGCGCCATTCCCTTTCCATTCTGGTGATTGCCACCGCGATGTATGCGGGTGCCGTGATTGCGGCTCCGGTCACCGACGTTGATCTCCAGCGCGCGAACAAGCGCGCCGAGATGCAGCAGAAAACCTTCGACCGCATCGATACCAACCACGACGGCAAGATCAGCCGCGACGAGTACAAGGCGTGGGTGGACGCACGCTTCGATCGCCTGGACACCAACCACGACGGCGTGGTCGACGCCAACGAACTGGCGGCATCGCCGGTCGCCAAGGATCGCGCCGAGAAGAGGGCCGAGAAGCGGGCCGAGAAGCGGGCCGAGCATTTCGTGAAGCGCTTTGACGAGAACGGCAACGGCAAGGTCACCAAGGCCGACTACGAGGCGAAGTCGATGCAGAAGTTCGACAAGCTCGCGGCCGGCGGCGACACCGTTACCGCCGAGCAGTTCGCGGCGATGGGCCAGCGCGGCCATCGCGGCGCGAAACCCGCGCAGTAACCTCGCGCCGCCGCTGGAAGGATGGCGATCCTTGCATGCGGCGCGATTGCAAACGATCCGCGCGCTTGACCGCAAGCGCGCGGATTCGTGCATCATCGGCCTCCGACGGGAATTGGAGGCGATCCGATCATGGCCCTACGCGAGATCATCCTGCTGCGCCACGCGCATGCCGACCCGGCGGCTCCGGGGCAGGACGACATCGCCCGCGTTCTCAGCTTGCGCGGCGAAGCCGAAGCCGATGCCGCCGGTGTCTGGCTGAAGGACCATCATGCCGCGCCGGACCGCGTGCTCTATTCGCCGGCGGCGCGCACCCGCGAAACCTGCGAACGGGTGCTGGCGATCCTCGGCTATGTGGACTTGCGCAGCGAAGCGCGCATCTACGAAGCGACGCCCGCGCAGTTGTTGCGTGTGCTCGACGACCACGCCGACGTCGAGCGCCTTCTGGTGGTCGGCCACAACCCGGGGCTGGAAAGCCTGGTCGCCCTGTTGACCGAGGGCAGCTCCGATGCCGGTCGCGGCATGCCGCCCGCCGCGGTCGCCTGGCTGACTCTGGAAGGCGACGGTGCGCTCGAACCGGGCCGCGCCAGCGTCCGTCACTTCTGGTGGCCGTAGGCGATCGAAGGGTTCCATGGCGTGCCGAGCGATGCGGGTGGTATTCGCCTTGGCCGCGGTCATGGCCGCGGCGGCTGCGCCGTCGCGCGCAGACGAACTGCTGAAGCTGGACGGCGAGCGGTCGCACGTCGAATTCCGCGTGAAGGTGCTGTGGCTGGTCGGCGTCACCGGCCACTTCGGGCGTGTCGAAGGCGTTGTGCGCGTCGATCCGTTCCGCAGCCGCCTGTCGGTGCAGGCAAGCATCGACATCGACGCGATCCGGATGAACGGAAAACGTAATGAGAACTGGGTCAAGTCGCCGGAGTTCTTCGATGCCGCGCGCTACCCGCGCATCGAGTTCCAGTCCGATCCGATCCCGCGTGAGCGCCTGCGCATCGGCGGCGAGCTGCCGGGCATGCTGACGCTGCGCGGCCAGCGGCGCGCGGTCGTGTTCCGCATGCGGCCTTCCACCTGCGACCGCGCCGGCAGAGACTGCCCGATCGAGGTCGAAGGCGCGATACGCCGATCCGACTTCGGCATGCGTTCGCGGCGCGGCACCTTGGCCGACAAGGTGGAGCTGGACTTCAGCGTGTACGCGTTGAAACCGGCGCGATGAGCCTGCCTGTCGTGCGTCGACCGATTGCAGGACTGCTCGGCCTGCTCGCCTTGCTGTCTCTGTCGGCCTGTGGCTTCAATCGCGAGCTGGCGCGCCAGGCGGAGCGCGCGGTCGCGGCGGAACAGCCCCGCCATGTCGATTGCGACCGCGCCGACCACTGCGCGATCGATTCGCCCTACCGCGAGCTGCTGGCCCGTGCGCAGGCCGACAGCCGCCCCGATGCGCCGGTGCATTACCTCAACCTGCTGGAAGTCGGCGAGGATTCGCTGGCGCTGCGCGTGCATCTGATCCGCTCGGCGCGGCACAGCATCGACATGCAGACCTTCATCTGGGCGCAGGACGATGCCGGCTGGCTGATGCTGGACGAACTGGTCGCGGCCGCGCGGCGTGGCGTGCGCGTGCGCGTGCTGGCCGACCAGTTGTTCTCGCTCGACAACGTCGACTGGCTGGCGCGCATCGCGCGCGCGCACGCCAACCTCGAATTCCGCCTCTACAACCCGACCTTCCACGACGCCGTCACGCAGCCGCTCGAATTCGCCGCCGGAGTCCTGTGCTGTCTCTCGCGCTTCAACCAGCGCATGCACAACAAGCTGTTGCTGGTGGACGGCGCCATCGGCATTGCCGGTGGCCGCAACGTCGAGAACCGCTATTTCGACTGGGACGAAAAGTTCGACTACCGCGACCGCGATGCGCTGGTGCTCGGGCCGGGCGCGGGCGCGGAAATGCAGACCTCGTTCGAGCAGTTCTGGCGTCACCCGCGCAGTGCGCCGCTGACGCGTCTGAACGACGTCAATCGCAAGCTGCTCTCCGACAGCAGCGAAAGCGCGGCGCTGCCGGCTCCGCCGTCGCTCGATGCCGCGCGCGTCGAGCGCCTGCGCCGAAACGCCGGGGATGCGGACTACCTCCGCGCGCAATTCATCGACACCGCCTTGCGCGTCGGCCGCGTCGACTACTTCTCCGACTCGCCCGACAAGCCCAGTCGCCCGAACGATCCGGCGCAGGCGGAGCTGACCGCGCGTATCGTCAAGTTGCTGCGTTCGGCGCGCAGCCAGGTGTTGCTGGAAACGCCGTATCTCGTGCTCAGCCCGCGCGCGCGGGCTGAGCACGAGATACGGCG
>JASLGB010000182.1 GCA_030150315.1 Dokdonella sp.
AGCAACACCAGGGCCGACGGCAGCAGCACGTCGCGCGCGATCGGGTTGTAAAGCCTGGTGGTCTGGCCATCGACCAGACCGAAGGTGTTGTAGAGCGCCGGCACGAAGTAGCACAGCAACAAGGCCGGAACGACGGCGAAGAATCGGCGCAGTGCCGGCGTCGGGCCGCTGGCGCCCCACAGGATCGCGCCCAGCGTGACGGCGATCAGGCCCAGGGTGACGATATCGTTCTCGATCAAGATTCCACCACCGTGCGCACTTCGAGCAGCTCAGGGAAGAACGTCAGATCCAGCGCCTTCTTGAGGAAGGCGACGCCGGAGGATCCGCCGGTGCCGCGGCGGTAACCGATGATTCGCTCCACCGTCTTCATGTGGCGGAAGCGCCAGAGCTGGAACGCTTCCTCGATGTCCACCAGATGCTCGCACAGGTGGTATTCGGGCCAGAACTCGCTGGCGTTCTCGTAGATGCGCTTGAACACCGGGATCAGCTCCGGCGTGCGCACGTGCGGCTGCGTGACATCTCGTCGCAGCAGCGAGTCCGGCAAAGTGTGGCCGCGCCGCGCGAGATAGCGCAGGAATTCGTCGTACAGGCTCGGCGCCTCAAGCTGCGTGCGCAGCTCGGCCTGGGCGACCGGATCGTGGTCGAACACCTTGAGCATGCCGGCGTTCTTGTTGCCAAGCAGGAATTCGATGCAGCGGTACTGCAGCGACTGGAACCCCGACGACGGCCCCAGCACCGGGCGGAACTGCATGTACTCGCTCGGCGTCAGGGTCGCCAGCACGGCCCACTGCTCGAACAGCTGGCGCTGCACCTGCTTGACGCGCGAGAGGATCTTCAGCGTCGCGTCGACGTCGTCCTCGCGCAGCTTGACGATGGCCGCGCGCAGCTCGTGGATCATCAGCTTCATCCACAACTCGGCGACCTGGTGCTGGATGATGAACAGCATCTCGTCGTGCCGCGGCGGATCGCCCAGCGGCTGCTGCGCCGACAGCAGGGTGTCCAGCCGCAGATAGCCGCCGTAGGTGGTGCGTTCGCGCAAATCCGTTTCAATGCCGCTTTCGAGCGGGCGCAAATTGGTCGGGTCGTTCATCGTCGCACCGGCGGGGGAAAGGGCGAAGTCTAGCCCGCGCCGGCCCTGCCGATGCTGCATCGATCCTTGCAGGACATGCCCGGAGTTGCATATCGTTTCGCGGCTAACACCCGCCGATCGACCCCCGTTGCCGCGTTCCCAGCGCAACGGTCGAGGCGCAAACCGCTTTCCCCCCGCCGCGCGCAGCGCACTTTTGCTTCGGAGGCATTCTTGTCCACCGCCGCCACTTTCGAAATCGAATATCTCCAGTATCTCGACGCCGACGGCAAGCTCGTCCGCGACGACCTGCCCGCGATCGCACGCGATGTGCGACAGCTGGTCGACCTCTACAAACTGATGCTGTACACCCGCGTCTTCGACGCCAAGGCCGTCGCGCTGCAGCGCACCGGCAAGCTCGGCACCTACGCCTCCTGCCTCGGCCACGAGGCCGCGCACATCGCCATCGGCAGCGCGATGCAGGAAGACGACGTGTTCGCGCCAAGCTACCGCGAGTACGGCGCGCAGTTCCTGCGTGGCGTCAAGCCGCGCGAAGTGCTGCTGTACTGGGGCGGCGACGAGCGCGGCAGCGAATTCTCGGGCCCCGCGCACGACTTCGCCTGGTGCGTGCCGATCGCCACGCAATGCCTGCACGCCGCCGGCTCCGCGCTGGCGTTCAAGACGCGCAACGAACCGCGCGTGGCCGTGTGCACGGTTGGCGACGGCGGCTCGTCCAAGGCCGACTTCAACAGCGCCATCAACGTCGCCGGCGCAATGCAGTTGCCGCTGGTGGCCGTCATCGTCAACAACCAGTGGGCCATTTCCGTGCCGCGCAGCGCGCAGACCGGCGCCAAGACACTGGCTCAGAAGGGCATCGCCGCCGGCCTTGAGTGCCTGCAGGTCGACGGCAACGACCTGATCGCGATGCGCGCTGCGATGGACTATGCGATCAAGCGCGCACGCCACGGCCACGGCGGCATGGTCATCGAGGCCGTCACCTATCGACTGTCCGACCACACCACCGCCGACGACGCGCGCCGCTATCGCCCGGACGACGAGGTCAAGGACGCGTGGCAGCGCGAGCCGATCAAGCGCATGAAGGCCTACCTCATGTCCCTCAATGCCTGGACCGAGGAAGAAGAGGACGCGTGGAAGGCCGACTGCTCGCAGCGCGTCGATGCCGAAGTCAACGCCTACCTCGAAACCCGGTCGCAGCCGGTCGAAGCGATGTTTGACTACACCTTTGCCGAATTGCCGACCGACCTCGCCGCACAGCGCGCCGAGGCGCTCGCCGCCGGCAAGCCCGCGCACTGATCACGGATTCCAGTCATGGCAGAAATCACCCTTATCGAAGCCGTCACCCAGGCGCTCGCCCATGAAATGCGCAACGACGCCAGCGTCGTGGTCCTCGGCGAGGACGTCGGCGTCAACGGTGGCGTGTTCCGCGCCACGCAAGGCCTGCAGGAGCAGTTCGGCGCCGCGCGCGTGATCGACACACCGCTGTGCGAAACCACCATCGCCGGCCTGACCGTCGGCCTCGCCGCGCAGGGCATGAAGCCGGTCGCCGAAGCGCAATTCGAGGGCTTCATCTATCCGATGATGGAGCACATCGCCTGCCACGCCGCGCGCCTGCGCAATCGCACCCGTGGCCGCATGAGCTGCCCGGCCGTGTGGCGCGCCCCCTGGGGCGGCGGCATCCGCGCGCCGGAGCACCACTCCGAGGCGAACGAGCACCTGTTCACCAACATCCCCGGGCTGCGCGTGGTCATTCCGTCCTCGCCGGCGCGTGCCTACGGCTTGCTGCTGGCTGCCATCCGCGACCCGGATCCGGTCATCTTCTTCGAACCCAAGCGCATTTACCGCCAGTACAAGGAAGAAGTGCCCGACGACGGCGAGGCACTGCCGCTGGACGTCTGCTTCGTGCTGCGCGACGGCAGCGACGTGACCCTGGTGACCTGGGGCGCGCAGGTGAAGGAAACCCTCGAAGCCGCCGATGCGCTGGCCGCCGAGGGCATCAGCGCCGAAGTCATCGACGTCGCCACGCTGACGCCGCTGGATTTCGACACCATCCACGAATCGGTGCGCAAGACCGGCCGCTGCGTGATCGTGCACGAAGCCCCGCGCACGGCCGGCTTCGGCGCCGAGATCGCTGCGCGCCTCGCCGACGAGGCGATCTACGACCTGCTCGCGCCGGTCGAGCGCGTCACCGGCTACGACACGCACATCCCGCTGTATCGGCTGGAAATGAAATACCTGCCGAGCGTCGAGAAGATCGTCGCGGCAGCGAAGCGGACGCTGGCGACGAGCTGAGGCACGCGCCGGGAACCGGAACGGAAATCGGGAACGGCCGCCAGCGGCGACGTTCCCGGCTTCCGCTGCCCCCACTCCATTCCCCAATCCACTTTTGTGGATACCGTCATGGCTGACATCAAACCCTTCTACCTCCCCGACCTCGGCGAAGGCTTGCCCGACGCCACCATCGTCGAGTGGCTCGTCGCCGATGGCGCCACCGTGCGCCTGGACGAACCGCTGGTCTCGATGGAAACGGCCAAGGCCGTCGTCGAACTGCCCTCGCCGTACTCCGGCAAGCTGGTGAAAAAACACGGCGGCAACGGCGACATCATCATCACCGGCTCGGTGCTGGCCGAATTCGAACTCGATCCGAACCTGCCGCAGCGCGCGGAAGCGGAAGCGACCGGCCACCACCACGGCCCGCCGCCGAGCGCACCCGGCAAGGGCGTCGGCAACGAAGCGGCCGATGGCCGCGGCGTGGTCGCCTCCGATGAAGGCGGCGAAATCACCACCAACGACAACAGCGGCCGTGCCGACGAAGGCACCGTGGTCGGCGCGATGGAGTCGAGCAACCGCGTGCATGCCGAACAGCTCAGCAG
>JASLGB010000222.1 GCA_030150315.1 Dokdonella sp.
GCCGAGGCGCGGCATGGCGTAGCGCGAACCGTTGCGGTCGACGATTTCGTATCCGTCGAAGGCGTAGTAGGTGCGCTCGTCGAGCAGGCCGCCGGCCTGCTTGACGAGCGCACCTACTACGCCTTCGACGGCTACGAGATCATCGACCGCAACGGCTCGCGTTACGCGATGCCGCGGCTCGGGCCGCAGATCGGGCGCATCGACAACTCGCAGGGCGACGGCACCGTCGGCGACCTGCGCTCGGAAGTCGATCGCAACATGGATCCGGTCTACCAGGACGAGCTGATCCTTGGCTTCCAGCAGATGCTCGACGACAAATGGTCATGGGGCACCAGCGCCACGCATCGCCGACTGCACAACGCGATCGACGACATGGAAATCAGCGCCACCGGCGCCTGCGGCGATGACGGCTACATCGGCTGGGTCATGGCCAATCCGGGGCGCAAGGTGACGGTGTGGGGCGACACCAACTGCGACGGCGATGCGGATGGCTGGGTCACGGTCGATACCTCGCGCGAAGGCTGGGCGATGTACGACAGCGAAGGCAATTACCTCGGCCAGCGCGGCTGGGTGAAGCCGCGGCGCACCTATTCGGCGGTCGAGTTCCAGGTCGATCGCGCCTGGGACGGCCTGTGGTCGCTGAATGCCTCGTACACGCTGTCGTGGAGCCGCGGCAACGCCGAAGGCCCGGTCAACTCCGATACCGATTTCGACGATACCGGCCGTACCGAGAATTTCGACGATCCGTTCGTGAACTACGGCGGCGACGGCTACCTGCCGAACGACCATCGCCACCAGATCAAGGTGCGCGGCAGCTATGCGCTGGCCGAGCACTGGCGCATCGGCGGCGACCTGAATGCGCTGTCGGGCGGCCCGATCACCGGGTTCGGTGTCGGCAACCCGTTCGATGCCACCAACTACCACAGCTATTTCATCTGCATGCAGAACTGCGATGGCCCGTCGCCGGGGCGCGTCTACCAGTCCTCGCCGCGCGGCAAGTACGGGCGCATGCCGTGGACCTACAACCTCGGCGCAAGCCTGGCCTATACACGGCCGGTCGGCGACGGACGCCTGATGGTCAAGTTCGCGGTCTACAACCTGCTCAACCAGCAGCGCACGATCGGCGTCGACCAGGACCTGCAGACGACGATCTCCAACTCGACCAACCCGGACTTCCGCCTGCCGCTGCGCTTCACTTCGCCGCGGTTCGCGCAGCTCACGGTGGCGGTCGATTTCTGATGCGTCGACCTCGGCGTGATGGAACGCCCCTCTCCCGCGGCGCGGGGGAGGGGGCTTTGCACACGGCGACCGGCAGGGCCACGCGCACCGCGCGGCAGGGCCGCTTGCTGCGCGCGGCGCCATCGCCGGCGGCGCCGGCATGAGTGTCGTTGCCAATGCCCCGCACGCAGCGGGGCGCGCCTTCGACCAGGCGGCGGATCCGGATGCGTTCGATCCCGGCATGCCCAATTCCGGCCTGCCCAATTCCAGTGCGCCCGTTTTCGCTGCACAAGATCTGGACGTCCTGTTCGACGGGGTGGATCCGCACGCGCTTGCGGAGCGCGTCGGCACACCATTCCACGCGTACTCGGCGCGACTGATCCGCCAGCGCATCGCCGCATTGCGCGAGGCGCTGGACGGCTTGGACGCGCGCATCTGCTACGCCGTCAAGGCCAATCCGAACCGCGCCATCCTGCGTCTGGTCGCCGATGCCGGGCTCGGTGCCGACATCGTTTCCGGCGGCGAACTGCGGCGCGCGCTGGATGCCGGCATTGCGCCGGCGCGCATCGTTTTCTCCGGTGTCGGCAAGAGCGCCGAGGAAATCGACGCCGCGCTCGCGGCCGGGATTGCGCGCTTCAATGTCGAGTCGCGCGACGAGCTGGAATGCATCGACCGGCTTGCCCGCGCGCACGGAGTGGTTGCGTCCGTCGCCGCGCGCATCAATCCCGATGTCGATGCCGGCACGCACGAGAAGATTTCCACCGGCCTTGCCGACAACAAGTTCGGCGTGTCGATCGAGGAGGCGCGTGGCTGGTTCGCCGATTCCGCCGCCTTCCCGAATCTGCGCATCGACGGCCTGCATGTGCACATCGGTTCGCAGATCCGCACGATCGAGCCGTTCCGGCGCGCGTTCGGGCGCGTCGAGGCGTTCCGCCGCGAACTGGTCGCTGCCGGCCATGCGGTCGCGAGCATCGACGCTGGCGGCGGCCTTGGCGTGCGCTACCGCGCAGGCGAGACCGCGCTGGATGCGGCCGGCTACGCCGACGCCTTGCGCGAGTGCCTCGCCGGCCATGCGGGCTCGTTCATCGTCGAGCCGGGGCGCTGGCTGGTGGCCGAGGCGGGCGTGCTGCTGACGCGCGTGCTGCGCGTGAAGCACGCGCAGGGGCGCGATTTCCTCGTCATCGACGCGGCGATGAACGACTTCGTGCGACCGGCGATGTACGAGGCCTGGCACGACATCGTGCCACTGCATCGCGCGCCGCGGCCGCCGCGTCGCTACGACGTGGTCGGCCCGGTCTGCGAGACGGCGGACACGTTCGCGCGCGACCGCGTGCTGTCGCATTGCGAGGCGGGCGACCTGGTGGCGATCCTCGGCACTGGCGCCTATGGCGCGTCGATGGCCGGCACCTACAATTCCCGTCCGCTGGCGGCCGAAGTGCTGCTCGATGACGCTCGCTATTCGATCGTGCGCCGACGCCAGAGCCACGAGGAAATGACCGCCGGGGAAAGCGCCGGCGACCACTGGAGCACGACATGATGCGCGCCGATTTCCGCCTTGCCGCCGGCCTGCTCGCCTGCACGATCGCCGCCACGCTCGGCGCTTGCGCCAGCCAGCCGGTGCGGCCGTTGACGCTGGATACCCATGTGGACATTCCGCTCGCCTACATGCACGAGGCGCGCTACGACGTCGGCAGCGAAACCGCGCTCAAGGTCGATCTGCCGAAGATGGAGCGCGGCGGACTGGATGCCGCGTTCTTCGTGCTTTTCGTGGAGCAGGGCGCGCTGACCGCAGACGGTTACGCCAGGGCCGTCGCCGAGGCGCAGCGCAAGTT
>JASLGB010000228.1 GCA_030150315.1 Dokdonella sp.
TTCACGATGTCGAGGGTGGCGCCGTACGGCGGCAGTCCGGCGGTGGCCGAGTGCCCCGCCTCGATCCAGGCAGCTCCCTGCGGAACGCGCCAGGAAACCTCGACCGGCAGCACGGTGGAGCCGGACACCTTGGCACCGGAACCATCGGCCAAACCCAGCGCCCCGGCATCGGCCGGATTCAGCACCAGTGCGGCCGGGCGCGACAGCGGATGCGCCTGCAAGGCCGGCGAACGGCGCACCACGCCGTCCGTGCGCTAGATCGAGGTGGTGGTCACGCGGGCCAGGCGGCCAGCGGCCGGCTCCTTGCGCGCGGCAGGCACGAACGCCGTCTGCGCCGCGGAGACATCCTGCATGCCGGAGCGAACCTCCTCGATGCTGGTGAAATCGAAGCCGTCCATGGCCAGCGCGGAACCGAGCGCACGCAGCACCTTCCAGCCCGGGCGCACTTCGCCCGGCAGCGTGGCGCAGGCGGCGCTGGTCTGCACGATGCCATCCACGTTGGTGTAGCGACCGTCGACTTCCGGCGGCAGGCCGATCGGCAGCACCGCATGCGCCGTGCGGCGGACACCGCTGCACGCGAACGCACCGATGTAGACGAAGAAGTCGGCGTTGCTGCGCGCGTGGTCGAACGCAGCCGGGGCAGACGTGTCCTGCGAGCCGGTGTGATAGGCAATGAGCTGCTTGGGGCCGTTCGCCAGCATCGCGGCAGCGTCACGTCCCTGCGCCAGCGGCTGCGCACCGGCGCGTGCCAGACCGATCGCGTTCGCGCCGGACGGCACCTCGTTGCATGCCGATTGCGTCGCCTTCGCGATGAAGCGCGCGGCGGTACGCAGCCACGCAGCGGACGGATGCTGCACGGCGGCTTCGCCGAGGATCACGACGGACGACGAGGCATCCGCCAGCGCCTTGACCCATGCCGCGCCAGTCGAATCCGCGGCCAGGTCCTTGATCGCCTGCGCCAGAGCGCCCGATTCCGGCAGGTGTCCGAGATCGTTGGCGGCCTTCGCCATCGACAGCAACGCGTTGACCAGCTCGAACGGCGTGGCGATGATCTTGCCGGCCAGCTCGAAATTGAGATCGAAATCGACCGGATTGATCGCGTAGACCTTGGCACCGCCCAAGACCGCCTTGCGCAGGCGATGGCTGAGCAGCGGAACCTCGTGGCGCGGGTTGCAGCCGACCAGCAGGATCACCTTCGCCTTCTCGATGTCGGCGACCGGCATTTCGAAGGTCGGCGCGAACGGCGCATCGGAGAAGTCGAGCGTGCGCAGGCGATGGTCGATGCTGTCGCTGCCGAGGCCGCGCACGAGCTTGCCGAGCAGATGGCCTTCCTCGCTGGACGTCAACGGCGCAACCAGCGCGCCCACGTCGCCGCGAGCGTTGCGAAGATGATCGGCGACGAACGCGAGCGCTTCCGCCCAGCTCGTTTCGACCAGCTCGCCGTTCTTGCGGATCATCGGCTTCAGCGCGCGGTCTTCCGCACGCAGGGCGTCGTTGGAATAGCGGTCGCGATCGGACAGCCAGCACTCGTTGATCGCTTCGTTGTCGCGCGGCACCGCGCGCAGCACTTCGCCGCGGCGCGTATGCAGCCACAGGTTGGAGCCCAGCGCATCGTGGTAACCGATCGACTCGCGTGCGATCAGTTCCCATGCACGCGCCTTGAAGCGGAACGGCTTGTTGGTCAGCGCGCCAACCGGGCACACGTCGATGACGTTGCCGGACAACTCGCTCATCAGCGGCTTGCCGACGTAGGTGCCGATCTGCAGGCGCTCGCCGCGCTCCATGCCGCCGAGCTCGTAGGTGCCGGCGACTTCGCTCATCACGCGCACGCAGCGCGTGCACTGGATGCAGCGCGTCATCTCGGTCTCGACCAACGGGCCAAGATCCTCGTCGGCAACGACGCGCTTCTTCTCGACGAAGCGGCTGGCCGAACGGCCGTAGCCCATCGAAAGGTCCTGCAGCTCGCATTCACCGCCCTGATCGCAGATCGGGCAATCGAGCGGATGGTTGATGAGCAGGAACTCCATGACGTTGCGCTGCGCGGACAGGGCGCGCTGCGACTGCGTCTGGATCTTCATTCCATCGGCCACCGGCGTTGCACAGGCCGGCTGCGGCTTGGGCATCGGGCGACCGCCCATCTCGACCTCGACCATGCACATGCGGCAGTTCGCGGCGATCGGCAGCTTGTCGTGGTAGCAGAAACGCGGGATCGAGATGCCGGCCTTGTCGGCGGCGGCAATGATCATCGAGTTCTTCGGCACGACCATCGACTGGCCGTCGATCTCGATCGTGACGTGGTCCGGTGGCACGACGGGCGTACTGGGCTGGGCACTCATGCGGCGACTCCCATCTTGGCGTCGACAATCGAGCGACCGTTGCGGATGTAGTACTCGAACTCGTCCCAGAAGTGACGCAGCATGCCCTGCACCGGCCACGCGGCGGCTTCGCCGAACGCGCAGATGGTGTGGCCTTCGATCTGGCCTGCGGCAGCCTTCAGGGTGTCCAGGTCGCCAAGCTCGGCCTTGCCTTCGACAATGCGCGACAGCATGCGATACATCCAACCCGTGCCTTCGCGGCACGGCGTGCACTGGCCGCAGCTTTCCTGATAGTAGAACCGGCTGATGCGGCGGCATGCCTTCACCATGCAGGTGGTTTCGTCCATGACGATGACCGCGCCCGAGCCGAGGCCGGAACCGGCTTTCTGGATCGCGTCGTAGTCCATCGTCAGTTCCAGCATCGTCGCCGCCGGCAGCACCGGCATCGACGAACCGCCCGGAATCACCGCTTTCAGCTTGTGGCCGTTGCGCACGCCGCCGGCCATCTCGAGCAGATCCTTGAACGACGTGCCGAGCTTGATCTCGTAGTTGCCCGGCTTGTTGACGTGGCCGGACACGGAAAAGATCTTCGGGCCGCCGTTGTTCGGCTTGCCCTGTGCCAGAAACCACTCGGCGCCTTTCGTGAGAATCTTCGGCACCGACGCGTAGGTCTCGGTGTTGTTGATCGTGGTCTGCTTGCCGTAAAGACCGAATCCGGCCGGGAACG
>JASLGB010000232.1 GCA_030150315.1 Dokdonella sp.
GCTCCTGGTGCTTGCCGCTGAGGGTCAAAGGCACCAGCCCCGCGCGCGTGGGCAGTACGGCGTGGCCGAACTGGCGCGCCAGCTCGTAGCCGAACCCGGTCGCGCCCATGCTGGGAATCGACAGGCCGCCGCTGGCGACGACCAGCGCCTCGGCGTGCACTTCCCCGCGCGCCGTGGCCACGCTGAAACCCGCGTCGCCATGGCGCACGCGCTCCACCGCGCAACTGGTTTCCAACCGCACGCCGGCCGCCGCGCACTCGTCCAGCAGCATGCGCACGATCTGCTTGGAGGAGTCGTCGCAAAACAGCTGGCCGAGTTCCTTCTCGTGATAAGCGATGCGGTGCCGCTCGACCAGTTCGACGAAGTCCGCCGGCCGATAGCGCGCCAGCGCGGACTTGCAGAAGTGCGGGTTGGCCGACAGGTAATTGGCCGGGCCGGCGCCGAGGTTGGTGAAATTGCAGCGGCCGCCGCCGGACATCAGGATTTTCTTGCCGACCCGATTGGCGTGTTCGATCAGCAGCACGCGGCGCCCGCGCTGGCCGGCGACCAGCGCGCACATCAGGCCGGCGGCGCCGCCTCCGATGACAACGGCGTCGAATTCCTGTCCGCGTGCTTCAGCCATGCGCGCTGCCGCCATACCACTCGGCGCGTTCGGCGAGGCAGCTGGCGCCGCCGGCGGCAACGTCGCGGCACAGTTGCGGACGCTGCGCGTAGATCGAGCAGCGCATCGAGTCGCGGTCGAGCGCGGTACACCAGCCGTCGTCACGCTGCGCCATGTGCTCCAGCCCGTGTTCGTCCACGTCGGTGAGCCAGCGCGGCACTTCGTCGCCCGGCATCAGCAGCACCTGCAGGCGGCAGCAAACCGCCTCGCAGCGTTCGCAGCGCACGCGCGCGTCGAGCACTTCGTCGGCGATGCCACCGATCACGCCGTCGTCCGGCTGGCGTTCGTCCGGCAGGCGCGCGTCCAGCAGATGGATGGCGAGGGAGTCCTTGCTCATCGCGCGCTGCGTCCGCCGATGCGCACATCCCGTGCGAGGCCGCCGCCGATCCAGTAGCACAGCTCCGCCGGATGGCGTGCGTTCCAGACGACGAAGTCCGCGCGCAGTTCCTGTTCGAGACGGCCGCGATCGCCGAGGCCCAGCGCGCGCGCCGCGTTCACGGTGGCGCCGCGCAGGGCTTCTTCCGGCGTCATGCGCAGTTCGATGCAGGCCATGTTCATCGCCAGTCGCAGCGACAGCAGCGGCGAGGTGCCGGGGTTGAGGTCGCTGGCCACCGCCATCGCCACGCCGTGGCGGCGGAACAGCGCGATCGGCGGCGGCTGCGTCTCGCGCAGGGCGTAGTACGCCCCGGGCAGCATCACGGCGACCGTTCCGGCCGCCGCCATCGCGCGCACGCCGTCTTCGTTGGTGTGCTCCAGATGCTCGGCCGAGCGCGCGCCGAACTCCGCGGCCAAGGCGGCGCCGCCGAGGTCGGAAAGCTGGTCGGCGTGTAATTTCAGCGGCAATCCGAGTTCGCGTGCGCGCTCGAACACGCGCCGCGTCTGCGCCGGCGAGAACGCGATGCGCTCGCAGAACGCGTCGACCATGTCGGCCAGCTGCTGCTCCGCCGCGGCCGGCAGGATGTGGTTGCAGACCAGGTCGATGTAGTCGTCGCCGCGCTCCTTGTACTCGGGCGGCAGCGCGTGCGCGGCGAGCAGTGTGGTGCTGACGCCGATGCCCAGTTCCGCACCGATGCGGCGCGCGACGCGCAGCATCTTCAATTCGCTGTCGAGGTCGAGGCCGTAGCCGGACTTGATCTCGACCGTGGTCACGCCGTCGCTGCGCAGTGCGCGGGCGCGTGGCAGCGACTGCGTGAGCAGGTCGTCTTCGCTGGCTGCGCGCGTGGCGCGCACGCTCGACAGGATGCCGCCGCCGCTGCGCGCGATTTCCTCGTAGCTGGCGCCGTTGAGACGGCGCTCGAACTCATCCGCGCGATCACCGCCGAAGACCAGATGCGTATGGCAGTCGACCAGCCCCGGCGTGACCAGCGCGCCGTCGGCCGAGACGACCTCCGCCGCGAGCCGTTCCGGTGCGTCCGGCAGCTCCGATTGCGGGCCGGCGAACACGATCGCGCCGTCTTTCCATGCCAGTGCGCCGTGTTCGACAAGGCCGTAGCCGTCGTCGCCGGTCAGCGTGACCAGACGGCCATCGAGCAGCAAGCCGTCCCAGAGCGTCGTCATCGCGGGTGATCCTTTGTGTCGTCCGATTGCGCGATTATCCCAGAGCCGCGCGCCTGCGCGTCCACCGCCATCGAAGGGGAGCCGTCATCATGAACACGCGCCGATGCCTTGCCGTGATCGCACTGGGCTTTTTCGCTGCCGCGTCGCAGGCGGCGCAGGAGGCGCCAGCCTCCGGCACGCCGTTGCCGCTGAACCCGCTGGCCTTGTCGGTGCCGTTCGCGCCGCGAGCCGTGCCGGCCAGTGACGGGCGCATCCACCTGACTTGGGAAGTGCTGGCGCTCAGCCTCGCGCCGAGCGAATTGCGGGTCGAGTCGGTCTCGGTGCGCGTCGAAGGCGGAACACGGCCGCTGCTCGAATACAGCGGCGCGGCGGTCGGTGCGCACATGACGCCGCTGGCGCAGTGGACGAAGGCGACCGACCGTCTTCCTTCCAGCGGAGCGGCGACGCTGTGGCTGGATCTGGCGCTGGAGCGCGGCACGCCGCCGCCGGCGGCGCTGGAGCTGCGTGTCACCGTGTCGGGCGCGGGCGTTTCTCCGGCGGATGCGCTGGTGCGCTTGCGCGTGCCGGTGGATGGCACGCCGCCGCGCGTGATCCGCGCGCCACTGGAAGGACCCATGTGGGGCGTGCTGGAGGCCTGTTGCGACCAGTCCAACCATCACCGCCGCGGACAGCGTTCGGTCGATGGCCGCCTCGTGCTGCCGGAACGCTATGCGATCGATTTCATCCGCTTCGACCGCGACGCCAACTACTTCAAGGGCGAGGACGTCAATGCGAACCACTACGCCTACGGTCAGCCGGTGCTCGCCGTGGCCGACGCGACGGTGGTGGACGTGTACGACAAGCTCGCCGACATCGCGCCGCATGCGCCTCTGTTGCCGCCGAGCCTGCCGAATGCGGGTGGCAACCACGTCGTCCTCGATCTGGGTGGTGGCGTCTGGGCCATGTACGGCCATCTGAAGGCCGGCAGCGTGCGCGTGAAGGCCGGCGATCGCGTGAAGGCGGGGCAGGTTCTCGCGCAGGTCGGCAACAACGGCAACACCGACATGGCGCACCTGCATTTCCAGCTGATGGACAGCCGACATTTCGCGCTGGCGCAGGGTTTGCCGTTCGTGTTCGACAACTACCTTCTGGTGGGCCGGCTCGATCCGCGCAGCGAGCGACTGCTGCCCGAGCCGACGCCGGTTGCGCGCAAGGGCGATCTTCCGCTGTCGCTGTCGGTCGTGGATTTTCCACCCGCCAAACGATGACGGCGGGCGCCGCGCGGCTGGCATCGCCGTGCCCGCGCGGCTAGGCTCGCGCCTTTTCCGCCACCGGGAATCCGCATGAGTGCCAATGTCCTGATCGCCGACCACGCCTGGGCCGACAGCGGTTTCCAAGCCGAGGCGCGTTTCGCCGTCGATGCGGCGGGCCATTTCACGTCGGCGCCGACATCGGGTGGCGAACGCTTGGGCCGCTTCGTCGTGCCCGGCATGCCGAACCTGCACTCGCATGCGTTCCAGCGCGCGATGGCCGGCTTGGCCGAGCGTCGCGGCGCATCCGAGGACAGTTTCTGGACCTGGCGCGAAGTCATGTATGCCTTCGCCGGCCGCATCGGCCCCGATGAACTGCGCGCGATCGCCGCGCAGCTCTATGTCGAGATGCTCGAAGCCGGCTACACGCAGGTTTGCGAGTTCCACTACCTGCATCACCAGCCGGATGGGCGTCCGTATGCCGATGCGGCGGCGATGTCGCTGGCCCTGGTCGAAGCGGCGCAGGAGGCGGGCATCGGCCTGACCCTGCTGCCGACGCTGTACATGAGCGGCGGTTTCGACGGGCGCGAACTGGCCGAACGGCAGCGCCGTTTCGGACACGATGTGGACGCCTACCTGCGCCTGATCGAACGCCTGCGCGCGCTGCAGTCGTCGCGGCTGCAAGTCGGCATCGCGCTGCACTCGCTGCGCGCGGTACCCGAAGATGCCTTGCGCGTCGTGCTGGCCAGCGAGGTCGCGCGCGATTGCCCGATCCATATCCACATCGCCGAGCAGGTCGCCGAAGTCGAGGACTGTCTGGCCGTCCGCAAGGCGCGGCCGGTGCAGTGGTTGCTCGACCACGTCGAGGTCGACGCACGCTGGTGTCTGGTCCACGCGACGCATCTGGATGCCGGGGAAATCCGGCGCCTGGCGGCCAGCGGCGCGGTCGCGGGGCTGTGTCCGACGACCGAGGCCAATCTCGGCGACGGCCTGTTTCCGCTGCGCGCCTACCTCGACGCGAGCGGCCGGCTCGGCATCGGTTCGGACAGCCACATCTCGGTTTCGCCGGTGGAAGAGCTGCGCTGGCTCGAATACGGCCAACGCCTGATCACGCGCCATCGCAACGTCAGCGCGAGCAAGGCGACGCCGAGCAGCGGCGAAACCCTGCTGGCACTGGCGCTGGCCGGCGGCGCGCAGGCCAGCGGCGTGGAACTGGGACGCCTCGGCCACGGCCGCGCCGACCTGGTCGTGCTCGATGACGCGGCGCCGCTGCTGGCTGGCCGCGACGCGACGCAGGCGATCGACACCTGGATCTTCGCCGGCAACGCGAATCTGGTGCGCGAGGTGATGGTCGGCGGTCAATTCGTCGTGCGCGACGGACACCACCGCGACCGCGAGCGCATCGCGGTGCGCTATCGCGATGCGGTCGAACGGCTGCGCTGAGCCGGCTTGCCCTCGCCCGGTGGCAGTGACACCGTAGCTCGTTTGTCCGTCGAGGAATCCGATCATGAAAATCCGCGCGCTTGGCCAGGGGCTGCACGTTTCCGCGCTCGGTCTCGGTTGCATGGGGTTGACGCATGCGTATTCGACCGGGCGCCCCGATCACGCGGCAGGCGTCGCGCTGGTGCGGCACGCGATGGATCTTGGCGTGACGCTGATCGATACCGCCGACATCTACGGCCCGGAAACCAACGAGCGTCTGGTCGGCGAGGCGATCGAGGGGCGGCGCAACGAGGTGGTGCTGGCGACCAAGTTCGGTTTCACGTTCGATCGCGGTGGCGTCACCGGCATCGGCGGCGGGCGCATCGACGGCCGACCGGACTATGTGCAGCGTGCCTGCGAAGCATCGCTGCGCCGGCTGCGCGTGGATCACATCGACCTGTATTACCTGCATCGCATCGATCCGGATACGCCCATCGAGGACACGGTCGGCGCGATGTCGCGTCTGGTCGAGCAGGGCAAGGTGCGCTTCCTCGGCTTGTCGGAAGCTTCCGCGGCGACGCTGCGCCGCGCGCACGCGGTCCATCCGATCTGTGCGCTGCAAAGCGAGTACTCGCTGTGGACGCGCGACCCGGAGGATGAAGTGTTGCCGGCGTGCCGCGAACTGGGCATTGGCTTCGTGCCGTTCAGTCCGCTCGGGCGCGGCTTCCTGTCGGGGCGTTTCCGGCGGCTGGAAGATCTTGCCGAAGACGACACGCGCCGCGGCACGCCGCGCTTCGAGGCGGAAAACTTCCAGCGCAATCTGGTGCTGCTCGAACGCACCGAGGCGCTGGCAGCCCCGCGCGGCGTGACGCCTTCGCAACTCGCGCTGGCATGGCTACTGGCGCAGGATGCGCATCTCGTGCCGATTCCGGGCACGACGAATCGTTCGCGTCTGGCCGAGAACGTGGCCGCCGCGGATCTGCTGCTCGATTCCGCCGAGCTTGCCGCGATCGACGAGGCCGCGCCGCGTGGCGTTGCGGCCGGTGCGCGCTATGGCGAGGCGGGCATGCGTCAGGTCAACCGCTGAGCCAGCCATCCGCGCATCGCCTGTGTCGGCGACGCGCG
>JASLGB010000233.1 GCA_030150315.1 Dokdonella sp.
GGCCAGGTCCGCCGCGAAGGCGTGGAACGCGCGGCCGGGATGCTCCTCGGCCAGCTCCGCGCACGCCGCTTCGAGCGCGGCCTCGTCGCGCGCCACCATCAGCACGTCGGCGCCGAGCCAGGCGAGCTCGCGCGCGCAGGCAAATCCGATGCCCTTGCTTGCCCCGGTGACAAGGGCGACGCGGCCATCCAGCCGCCAGCGTTGGGAATGGGTCACTGTGGGATCTCCGTCTTGCTCATGTCCGGCGCGGCTTCTGGCCCGCGCTGCCGCGATGTTCCCACACCTCGGCCGGCGCGACGGCACGGCAGTACCGTCGCGGCGCGCGGCATCGGCCTATCATCGGCAAGTTCCGCCAGACCCCGGAGGCCGCATGAAAGCTTCGATCCTTCTGTCCCTCGGCCTTGGCCTGCTGTCCGCGTGCGCGCAGCGGGCCGCCGACGAGGCGACGCCGACGCCGGCCGCTGCGGCCGAAAGTCCGCGCAAGACCGTGCTCGACGAACAACGCAAGGCGCTGGAAAAGGCCAAGGCCGTGCAGGCAACGATCGACGACGCGGCCGCCGCGCAACGCAAGGCAATCGACGACGCCGGCGGCTGAACACGCCGGCCGGTAGCGCCCGCCTCCGCACGCGGACGCAGACGCCTGTGCGCATCAGCGGATGTCGCAGAGACAGTGCGCGAACGCGCCGAAACGCTTGTTGCGCAGCGACTGGGCGATGCCGGAGAACTGGCGCAGTTCGCTCTGGCTGAAGACACCGGGCGGCAGGGTGAAGCCGCTCCAGCGCACCAGCCGCGCGACGGCATGGCTCTCGCCAAAGCTCAGCGCCAGCTTCTCGAACGTGCCCAGTTCGCGCTCGACGTAGCGCACGGCGAAATTCTCGCCGAGGTTGGCGCGCGCCGCGGCGGCGGCAATCGCGTCGTCGAGACCACCAAGCTTGTCGACCAGACCGCGCTCCTTCGCCTGGCTGCCGCTCCACACGCGCCCCTGCGCGATTGCATCGATCTGCTCCGGCGTCTGGCCGCGCGCCTTGGCGACCTTGCCGATGAATTCGCTGTAGCCACGGCGGATCACGCTGTCGAGGATCGATTCCAGCTGTGGCGACAGCGGACGGCGGATGTCGAACGCACCGGCCAGCGGCGTCGTCTGGATGCCGTCGACGTGCACGCCGATCTTCGACAAGGTTTCGGGAATGGTCGCGAACAGGCCGAAGATGCCGATCGATCCGGTGATCGTCGTCGGCTGTGCCCAGATCTCGTCGCCATCCATCGCGATCCAGTAGCCGCCGCTGGCCGCCACGTCGCCCATCGACACCAGCACCGGCTTGCCGTCCCCGCGCGCCTGCGCGATTTCGCGGCGGATCAGTTCCGAGGCCGTCGCATCGCCGCCCGGCGAGTCCACGCGCAACACGATCGCCTTTACGGCGTCGTCTTCACGCGCGGCGCGCACCAGTTGCGCTGTGGACGCACCACCGACCATGCCCGGGCCTTGTTCGCCGCCGACGATTTCGCCCTGCGCCACGACCACCGCCACCTGCGGCTTGCCGACGGCGGCCAGCTCGACGGGCACGAGGGTGCCGAGGTAACGCTTGTAGTCGATCTGGCGGAAGGTGTCGCCATCGGCAGCGCCCTGCGCGCGCAGCAGCGTGCGCGCCTCGGCGCGCGTGGCGATCTGGTCGACCAGCTTCTGCTCCAGCGCCAGCTTGGCCAGATCGCCTTGATGCTGGGCCACCAGCTCGTCATAGCGCGCAATGTCGGCGGCGATCTTCGCCGCATCGAGCTTGCGCAACGTGGCGATCTCGTTGAGGTACTCCTGCCACAGGCCGCCCATCCAGTAGCGATCGGCCTCCTTGGCCGCATCGGACGCCTCGTTCTGCACATACGGCTCGGCCGCCGACTTGAAAGTGCCGACCTTGATCAGGTGCATCTGGATGCCGAGCTTGTCCAGCGCGTCCTTGAAGTAGCTGCGGTAGCTGGAGAACCCTTCCAGCACGACCGCGCCTTCGGGATCGAGCAGGATGCGGTTGGCGTGCGCGGCAAGGTAGTACTGCGACTGGCCCATGCCGGAGGACAGCACGACCACGTCCTTGCCGGCCGCCTTGAAGCGATCCAGCGCCGAACCGATGTCGCGCAGCGACGCCAGCCCGGCGCTTTCGATTTCGTCGGGCAGCAGCACGAGGCGCTCGATGCGCTTGTCCTTCGCGGCCGCGTCGATGACGCGCAACAGGTCGCGCAGCTGCACTTCCTTCAATTCGCTGCCGCTGGCGAGGGCGAGCGCGCGATCGCTCGGCGTGCCCGAATACTGCTCGACGATCGCGCCCTTCGGATCGAGCACCAGCGCAGTGCGTTCCGACAGCGTGACGCGGCCGCCGAAGACCGCCGCCAGCACGCCGACCAGCAGCGCCAGGAAGATCAGGTTGAAGACCAGCCGCCGCGTGAAGTTCAGCGCATTCCACAAGCCGCAGAACAGGCGGCGGATCACGCCGGGGTTTTCTTTCGACATCGAATTGCTCCGTGCGGCGCCGTCTGCCGCGGGTCATGGGTCAGCCTAAACGAATTCCTCGCGCGCCACATCGCGCCGCTCACCCGACGGCAACGGCCGGCGCGCCAGCTTCCAGAATCGCCAGCACAGCAGCACCGCCGCCGCGCTCAGGCCGGAAATCAGCCCGATCCACATGCCGCGCGCGCCCAGGCCGTGACGGAACGCCAGCCACCAGCCGACCGGCATGCCGATGCCCCAGTACGCGACCATCGTGAT
>JASLGB010000289.1 GCA_030150315.1 Dokdonella sp.
GTCACCTGGCTGACCGGCGAAATCGCGCTCGATGAAGCGCCGGAATCGAACTAGCGGCAGACGCCGCTGTCCACGAATGCCGATGAGATACTCGCGCCCGCCAATCAATGCGCGCCGCATGCGCGGCTTCAGCCTGATCGAGATGGTTGCGGCCTTCCTCGTGTTCGCGATCGGCATGGGCGTGCTGATGCAGGTGCTGGCCGGCTCCATGCGCAATACGCGCCAGTCGTCGGACTACACCATGGCGGCGTTGTGGGCGCAGTCGAAGCTGGACGTGGTCGGCGTGGGAGAACCGGTGGAGCCCGGCTACAGCAGCGGTCGTTTCGACCATACCTTCGGTTGGGAAATGGACATCCACAAGATCGACGCTGCCGAAATCGAGCCACCGCCGCAGCAGGCGATCGCGGCAGGCAACCAGGCGATGGCCGGAATGCAGCAGGGTCAGACCTCGATCGCCGAAGCCGGTCTCGGCGGCGGCATCCAGATGGAACCGTTCGAGCTGTATCAGGTGGAGTTGACGGTGTACTGGGGCAGCGCCGGTGGTGCGCGGCCGCGCACGGCGACGTTCACGACCCTGCGTGCGCAGAACCCCGATGTCGGCAATGGCATGTCGGCCGGCAGTCCGAATGTTCCGCAGCCGAACCGCATGAACTCGCGTCTGGGCGGGCGCCGCTGATGCGCGCACCGATGCGCCAGTCGCGAGGCTTCACCCTGCTCGAGCTGATGCTCGCCATTCTGCTGCTCGGGCTGCTGCTTTCCGGCACCTATGGCGCGATCCGCACCGCGGTCAAGGCGATGCATTCGGGCGAGGTGGCGATCGACCGCACCAATCGCGTCCGCGCCGCGCAGGAATTCCTGCGCCGCCAGGTCAGCCGCATCATGCCGCTGTCGTTTGGCACCGACGAAAGCACCAGCACGAACATCGTGTTCGAGGGCGACGGCAAGTTCATGCGCTTCGTCGCGCCGATGCCGGGCTACCTGTCCAAGGGCGGCCCCTATGTGCAGACGCTGGAAATCACGCGCGGCGCCGGCGGCGGCCAGCTTGTGTTCGGCAACGACATGCTCAACGGATACGACCCGTCGGAGAAGTCGCCGAACGAGCCGGTGGTGCTGCTGAACCAGATCCAGGAGGCGCACTTCGAATACCGCTCGCTCGACGAGAACGGCGAGCTGACCGACTGGTTCGATCAGTGGGAAGACCCGAGCGTGACGCCGGTGATGATCCGCATCGTCGTGCAGATGCGGCCGGAGGCGCGCGTGACGTTTCCCGAGATGGAAGTTCCGCTGATCCTCGATGTCGGCGCCATGCGCGTGGCGCGTCCCGGCCAGATGCTTCGCGGCGTGGGCTTGCAGCCGACTCCGCGCGGTTCGCGCCAGCAGGGAGGTCAACGATGAGCGCGCGCCTGCAGGGCCGGCAGCCGCGCTTGCCGGCAAGGCAGCGGGGCATCGCCTTCGTGCTGGTGCTGTGGGTCATCGCGATGCTGGCGATCCTGCTCGGTAGTTTTTCCCTGATCGCGCGCACCGAAAACCTGCAGGCGCGCCATCTGTTCGACACGACGCAGGCGCGCTACGCCGCCGAGGCGGGCCTGAACCTGGCCGTGTACGAGCTGCGCAAGATGGATCCCGCGCAGCGCTGGATCGGCGACGGGCGGCCCTACAATTTCAACTTCGGCGATACCGAGGTCGAGGTCCGCATCACCGACGAATCGGGCAAGATCGACCTCAATGCCACGTGCGGCAATACCGTTGCCAACATCGGCGAAACCGTTCCCGGCGGCCCGACAATGGGGCTGGGTGTCCTGCTCAATCTGTTCGTCAATACCGGCGGCGTGCCTTTCGATCAGGCGCAGGCACTGGTTGCGGCGGTGTCGGACTGGTGCGACGACAACGACGAAACCCAGCTCAACGGCGCGGAAATCGGCGAGTACAAGGCTGCAGGCCTGTCCTATGGCCCGACCAATCAGCCGTTCCAGACCGTATCCGAGCTGCAGCAGGTGCTCGGCATGAACTACGAGATCTTCTCGAAAGTCGAGTCATCGCTGACGATCCTGTCCGGGCGATCCGATCCGAGCCTGGCCTACGCGGACGCCGCGACGCTGCATTCGGTCTGCCAGGAGCAGTCCCTCGAGGAATTGCAGCAGCTGGTGCAGTTGCGCCAGTCGCTGCCGCCCGAAGAACTGGCCGCGGCCGGCCTGACCGTGTGCGGAATGCCCCTCGTGGCGGGCGGCGGGGGGCTCACGTATAGTGTGAAGTCCCGTGCGAAGCTGCCCAACGGCGCCAGCACGACCTTGGATGCCACCATCCGCATGGGCGGAGTCGGAGCGGGCGGACGGCCGTATTCGATTCTGCGTTGGCGTGACGGGGAAACTTCGTAAGTGAATCCTGCCCTAGACAGACAACTCACGCGTCTGCGGACGCGCCTTGCCAAGACACCATTACCGGGGTTTTTCTCCTGGTGGGGGCGTGAGCTGGCGGCGTGCCTGCCGGAACGCTGGCGCAAGATGCTGGCCGAACGGTCGGAAACCCTGCTGCTCGATCAGCGCGAAGGGGAGACCGTGGTCTGGCGCGAGCATCGCGAAGGCATCCGCGAATATGCGCGGATCCTGCGTGATCTTCCGGCGGATGCGCAGGCGGCGGAATTCCACCGCCTGCGCAATGCGATCGGTGATCCGATGGTACGCACCGTGTTCTGCATTCCCGCAGCGCGCGTGCTGTCGCGCACCCTGGTCCTGCCGGCTGCGGCGGAGGACAACCTGCGGCAGGTGATCCAGTTCGAAATGGATCGGCAGACGCCGTTCAAGGCCGATCAGGTCTATTTCGACAGCCGCGTGGTCGGGCGCGATGCCGCCGGCCGCAACATCCAGGTGGAGCTGGTGCTGATTCCGCGCTCGCGGCTGGACGAGGAGCTGTCGGTCGCGCCGGTCGGCTCCGAGCTGGACGCCGTGGATGCGTGGCGCGGCCAGCCGGGGCAGGCGCGCCGCGGCGCGAACCTGTTGCCGCTCGAGCGCCGCGCCAAGCGCCGCAACCTGCGTTTGCCGCTCAATCTCGGCCTCGCCGCTCTGGCGCTGGTGCTTCTGGTCGTGTGCATGGATGAGTCGCTGACCAATCGCGCCGCAGCGGTCGAATCGATGCAGGCGGAAGTGGATCAGGCCGGCGAGCAGGCGCGCAAGGTGCAGGCTCTGCGCCAGACGCTGGCCGACTCGATCTCCGGCGCGAATTTCCTCGCAGATCGCAAGCGCAAGGCGCCGTTGACGGTGGCGATCATCAACGACCTGACCGAACGCCTGCCCGAGGACACCTATCTCGAGCGCCTGCAGATCGAAAATCGTCAGGTGCAGCTGCAAGGGCAGGGCGGCGAGGCGGCGCGGCTGATTGCGCTGCTGTCCGCTTCTCCCTGTCTGGCCAATCCCGGCTTTCAGGGACAGGTGCAGCCGGATGCGCGCACCGGCAAGGAGCGGTTCCAGATCAATGCGAACCTGAAGGACTGCGATCCGGTATCGACCGGAGCC
>JASLGB010000320.1 GCA_030150315.1 Dokdonella sp.
GATCCCGACGGCGCACTGGCCGACCTGCGCCTCGCCGCGAAGACGCGCCGCAGCCTGTTCGGCCCGTCAAGCGAGCTGGCCAAAACCGACTCCGCCATCGCCTCGATTCTGGTCGAGCGGAAGCAGTACGACGAGGCGATAACGCTGTTCGAAGCGGCACGAGCGATGGCGATCGAGTTCGGCGGACAGAATGCCCGCGTCGCCGCGGACATCCAGCGCAAGCTGGCGACAACCTACCTGCTCGCCGGGCGCGCCGACGACGCCTTGACCACGATAGGCGAACCGCACGACGACACCGGGCACGGTGCCGCTTCGCTGGAACATGGAATCACGCGGCTGATCCGCGCGCAGGCGCTGCACGCCCTCGATCGGAACGAGGAATCCTCGCGCGACCTGGCCTCAGCCGAACGCTCGTTCAGGAGCGCCGGCAAGGCAGGGGAAGGACCTCTCGCGGAAGCGGCTGAACTGCGTCGGGCGCTGCCGCAGGAAGCGACGGCAGCACCGGGAACCTGAACCAGCCTTCCGCGCGAACGCAAATCTCAGCGTGACGTGAACATGCGCAGGATGCGGCGGAAGAACCCCTGCTTCGGCGGTGCGGCCGGTGCCGAGGCATCCATCGGCGGAGTGGTCGAGACCGTGCGTGCGTGCTCGCGGCGCGGCTTGCGCTCCGTCGTGCGTGCGTTCGCGATGTCCGGCGCGCTGCCGGCAGCGGCCGCATTCGCCTCGCCGTCGCGATGCTTGTTGCGGCCGCGGCCGCCACGACGACGGCGCTTGCGCGGCGGCTGGCCATCCGCGCTGACGGCTGCCGAATCGACAGCCGCCGGGTTGGTCGCGTTCGCGGCGACCGGCGCCGGTGCCGGCTTCGGTGCCCGCGCTTCGGCAGGCTCACCACGGCGGCCGCCTTCGCGACGGCGGCCTTCCCGGCCACCACCCTGGCGACGCTCTCCCGAGCGCCCAGCGCCGGAACGGCGCGAGCGCGTGGACGAGCCGGACTTCGGTGGCGCACCGGCGGTATTGCGCGCATCGTCGGCGGCTTCGTCCGCGGCGTCGGCAGCCGCTGCCGGATGCGCACGCGGGCGCGGCGGCGGAGCGATCATCAGCTCCGGATCGATCGAGGACGTCGGAATCTTCTGGTCGATGTAGCGCTCGATGTCCGGCAGGCTCATCGCGTAGAGGTCGCAGGCGAAGCTGATTGCATCGCCTTCCGCGCCGAGGCGCGCAGTGCGGCCGATGCGGTGCACGTAGTCTTCCGCATCATGCGGCAGGTCGTAGTTGAAGACGTGCGACACCGCCGGGATGTGCAGGCCGCGCGCGGCCACGTCGGTGGCCACGAGCAGCTCGATCTCGCCGCGCTGGAACTTGCCGAGCAGGCGCTCGCGCTTGGCCTGCGGCACGTCGCCGGAAAGGGTGGCGACACCAAAACCCTGCTTTTCGAGCGAACGCGTGACCTTTTCCGCGGCGATCTTGGTGTTGACGAACACGATGCCGCGCACGTTCTCGATGCGCGAGAGCAGACCGATCAGCAGCGGCTGCTTTTCTTCCTTGGCCGGGAAGTAGACGACCTGACGCACGCGGTCGGCCGTGACGTTGTCGGTCTCGACCGTCAGCTTCTCGGCTTCGTTCATGTGCTCGTAGGCCAGCTCCAGCACGCGCTGGCTCAGAGTGGCCGAGAAGAGCAGGCTCTGACGCTCGTCGCGCGGCGGCATGCGGCGGAACAGGAAGCGGATGTCCTTGATGAAGCCGAGGTCGAACATGCGATCGGCTTCGTCGAGCACGACCGCCTCGATCGAGTTCAGCGAAAAGACGTGCTGCTTGAGGTAGTCGATCAGCCGGCCGGGCGTGGCGATGATGAGGTCGCAGCCGGCCTTGAGCGCGTCGCGCTGCTTGTCGTAGTCGACGCCGCCGTAGATCAGTGCGGACGTCAGGCCGGTGTCGCGGCCGATGTTCTTGAAGTCCTTGTCGATCTGGATCGCCAGCTCGCGCGTCGGCGCGACGATGAGCGCGCGCGGATCGGTCAGCTTGCGTTCGGTGGCGGCCGGCCGGGTGAGCAGGCGGTTCAGCACGGCGACGAGGAAGGCGCCGGTCTTGCCGGTGCCCGTCTGCGCCTGGCCGGCGACGTCGCGGCCGGCCAGCGCGACCGGCAGGGTCAGCGCCTGGATCGGCGTGCAGCGGGTGAAGCCGGTGGCGTTCAGGCCCGAGAGCAGGCGCGGATGGAGATCGAAGTTCTCGAAGGTGATGTCGGTAAGCGGTTGTTGGGACATTAAAATGACTTCGGTGCGTGGAGGCGCGGGCCTGCGTGGCCTCAGGAGGGCGCGATCTGTCGCGCGGCACGGCGGGCGAAATGGCGACGGTGCGTCGCTCTTGCAATGTGCGGCGGCATCCCCCAACTTGCAGCCAATCGGGGTTTGGGCTCCAATTGTGGCCCGCTTCCGCGTCCACCACGCCCGTTCGCATGTCGCCGAACCGCGCGAGTGTAACGGAACCCCGCGTCCGGCGCGCGCCATTCCTGTCAACCCCCTTTCCCGGAGATTCCGCATGAGCGAATTCATCCCGCATGTGAGCGATGATCAGTTCGAGGCGCAAGTCCTCAAGTCCGACGGCCCGGTTCTGGTCGATTTCTGGGCCGAATGGTGCGGCCCCTGCAAGATGATTGCCCCGTTGCTGGACGATCTGGCCAGCACCTACGAAGGCAAGCTGAAGATCATCAAGATGAACGTCGACGAGAACCAGAAGACGCCGCGTGCCTACGGCGTGCGTGGCATTCCGACCCTGATGATCTTCAAGGACGGCAAGGTGCAGGCCACCCAGATCGGCGCCGTCAGCAAGACCCAGCTCGCGCAGATCATCGACAAGGCGATTGCCTGAACAAGCGGGACCGGGGAAATCCCGCTTGCGCGTGCGCACGGAATTTCCCGTCTCGTGATCGCCGCCACCAGCCGCCAAGGCTGGACGCCTGTTATCGGCGGTGCTAACGTGAATCCCAACGTGCCCGGAGCCACTGCTGCTCCGCCCGCCGCATCGTCTGATCCTTTCCCTCCCTGCAACACCAACGGCGCCCAGCGAGGATTGCCCGTGTCCGAAAACGAAACGAACGAGAGCGGCCAAGGCGCCGCCGCCGAAGGCCGTGCCGAGCCCCGCCGCGAGCCACGTCAACGCGCAGCGCGCAGCCCGCGCAACACGCCATCTCCGGAAGGAGGCGCAGACGGCAACGTCGCGGATGCGCCGCCCGCAACGGGGCGTGCGATTGCTGCCGACGAGCCGCGCTCCGCATCCGACGGCGGCGATGTCGCCGCTTCCGCGCCAGACCAGCCGCGCGGCGGCCAGCAAGGCCAGAATCAGGGTCACGGCCAGCATAGCCAGGGTCAGCAAGGCCAGGGCCAGGGACGTCGCGACCGCCGCAACCGGCGCAATCGCCACGGCAACAATCCGCAGGGCAACAACCCGAACTTCGACGAGGAGTACGACGAGCGCAACGGCGGCGGAAACGGCCCGCTGATCGACCTCAACGAACTCAAGCGCAAGTCCGCGGCCGACCTGCTCGTGCTGGCCGAAAGCCTCGGCATCCAGGAAGGTGCTGCGCGCGCGCGCAAGCAGGACATCATCTTCCTCGTGCTGAAGGCGCATGCGCGCGCCGGTGGCGGCATCTACGGCGAAGGCGTGCTGGAAATCCTGCAGGACGGCTTCGGCTTCCTGCGCGGCTTCGATGAAAGCTACCTCGCCGGCCCCGACGACATCTATGTCTCGCCGTCGCAGATCCGCCGCTTCAACCTGCGCACCGGCGACTACATCACCGGTCGCGTGCGTCCGCCGAAGGAAGGCGAGCGCTACTTCGCGATGCTCAAGGTCGACACGATCAACGGCGAGCCGCCGGAAGCATCCAAGAACAAGATCCTGTTCGAGAACCTGACCCCGCTGTTCCCGCGCAAGGCCTTCCATCTCGAGCGCGGCAACGGCTCGTCCGAAGACATCACTGGCCGCATCCTCGACCTCGTCGCGCCGATCGGCCGCGGCCAGCGCGGCCTCATCGTCAGCCAGCCGAAGGCGGGCAAGACGATGATGATGCAGAACATCGCGCAGGCCATCACGCACAACCATCCGGATGCGCACCTGATCATGCTGTTGATCGACGAGCGCCCGGAAGAAGTCACCGAGATGCAGCGCAGTGTGCGCGCCGAGATCGTCGCCTCCACCTTCGACGAACCCGCCGTGCGCCACGTGCAGGTCGCCGAGATGGTGATCGAGCGCGCCAAGCGCCTGGTCGAGCACAAGAAGGACGTCGTCATCCTGCTCGACTCGATCACCCGCCTCGCCCGCGCCTACAACACCGTGGTGCCCAGCTCCGGCAAGGTGCTGACCGGCGGCGTCGACGCGAACGCGCTGCAGCGCCCGAAGCGCTTCTTCGGTGCCGCACGCAATGTCGAGGAAGGCGGCAGCCTGACGATCATCGCCACCGCCCTGATCGACACCGGCTCGAAGATGGACGAAGTCATCTACGAGGAGTTCAAGGGCACCGGCAACATGGAAGTGCACCTGAATCGCCGCATCGCCGAAAAGCGCGTTTACCCGGCCATCGACATCAATCGTTCCGGCACACGCCGCGAAGACCTGCTGATCGATCCGGACATGCTGCAGAGGATCTGGATCCTGCGCAAACTGCTGCATCCGATGGACGAGCTGGCTGCGATGGAATTCATGCTCGACAAGATGAAGAACACCAAGACCAACGACGAGTTCTTCAGCTCGATGAAGCGCTGAAGCGCTTCGCTCGGAACCAGAGAAAGGCCGGCGCATTGCCGGCCTTTTTCATTCCGATCCGCCGCATTCGACCGTCACCCGACACGCGCGGACTTCACCGGCACCAAATCCGCCGGCACGAAACCGGCCGGCGGGATTGCCGGATGTCCTGCCGGCCAAACCGCACGCCCGAATCACCGCACGGCTCCGCGCACGCGAAGCGCCGATCCGGCCTGCAGCACGGCGCCGTTCCGACGTCTCGACCGACGTGGCGCGCAATGCCGGGCATCGATGGATCTCGCCTCGATTCCGCTTCGGCGGCCTTCCTGAACCGACCACTGGGCACGCGCGCTGGCTAGGGTTATTCCCAGATGGGCTGACCCCGGCCACCGGCTACGCTGGAAATATCCGTCTTCCCACCAGGAATCCGACCGTGCTGATCCAGCCTGTTTCCGTGTCCGGCGACAAGACCGCTCCTGCTCCCGCCGCGCCAACGCATGTCGTGCAGCGGGGTGAGACGCTGGGCGGCATCGCCGCGCAGCACAAGGTATCGCTGGCGAGCCTGCAGAAGGCCAACCCACAGGTCATCAATCCGGATGTCGTCTATCCGGGCCAGCAATTGACGATCCCGGTCGTCAACGCTTCGGCACCTGCCCCGGACAACGCGGCCGCGGTCGCGCCGCAGTCCGTCACGAGCCCCGGCAAGCCGGCGGACGCAGCGGACGCATCCTCGGGCACCTCAGCCAAGGCCGATCTTTCGCTCGGCGCGAAGGACTGGCGCGACACGCGCGACGCGCTGACCGGTGCGAAGGCGCCGGAGCAGCCGAACGGCAACAGCGAAACCAAATCCACGACCACGCCGAATGTCGGCATCGGCGACGACGGCGTGAGTGTCGACCTCGGCAAGAAGACGACCACCAGCACGACCGATTCCGCCGGAAACAAGGACAAGACCACGAACGGCGTGAACGGCGGCGTCGGATACGACCCGTCGAAGGGAACGATCAGCCTGTCCGGTGGCACCTCGTTCAGCAAGGAAGTGACCAATGCCAAGGGCATCGGCGTCAGTTTCGGCATCGACACCAAGAGCACGGTCACCGGCGGCATCAAGACCGAGAAAGGCGTGACGACCTATTCCGCGTCCACGGATGTCTCGGCCACCCTCAATGCCGGCGTTTCCAGCAAGCAGGCCGGTCTCGAGGTCGGCGTGACCGAGGGCATCAAGTCCTCGTTCTCCGTCGCGATGCCGGAGTCGGCCGCCAAGCTGGCCGATCTGGCCAAGGTCAATCCGTTCGATGCGGAATCGATGCCCAAGGGCACCAAGATCAGCATGGACGGCTCCACCTACAGCGGCACCGAATTCGAGGCCACCTTCCGCAATATCGCGGTGCAGACCAAGGTCACGAACGAGAAGGGCGCCGGCACCCTCATCGAGAAGACCGGCGACCACACGGTGCGCGTGACCGCCGGCCCGAAAGAGGCCGTGGAGGTCTACAACGGCGTCGGCGTGGATTTCGACGTCGCACGCATCATGCTCGGCCGCAACGACAAGCTGTCATCGGCCACGCTGAAGACGGCCGAGTTCGACCTTTCCACGGCGGAGGGCAAGGCCGGCTACAACGACTTCCTTGCCACCGGCAACCTGCCCAAGGACAACGCCAGCGGCATCACCGGCGTGTCCACGATCGAAAAGATCGACTACTCCTCGCAGAGCAAGCTGGATGCCAAGCTCGGCCCGCTGAGCCTGTCGGTCGGAGGCGCGAAGAACACCGGCAACCAGATCGTCACGACCTATCCCGACGGCAGCATTTCGCGCACGACGGACCTGCAATACAGCGGCAACGTGCCGATGACGCTGTCGCAGAAGTACGACGCCAGCGGCAAGGAGATCCTGTCCGAGCGCCGCTACGACTACACGATCAAGGCCGACGG
>JASLGB010000328.1 GCA_030150315.1 Dokdonella sp.
GGAAAGGCGGTGCGTGAAGTCGGTGCGTGGGCTCATCCGGGCATTTTATCCGAGGCAGCGGTTTCGGCGGCCGCGACACGATGCATGTGATCCGCCGCACGCGGAATCCAAATGCCGAAGGCAACCTTCGGCGCTTCCGAACGTTCCCCGCGTACGACGGCCTCAACGAGGCCCGCTGGCACGACGACTGCGAAATCCTGCTCTCCGCGCAGGCGTGCCGGACGAGCTGGACAAACCGATCCGCGCAGATCGACCGCTGCTGCCGGCCAATCCGGATCTGCGGCCGCATCCGACCTGTCTTGCCTGGCACCGGCCGCATCCGTTCAAGCGCCAGGGGTCATGAAGGCACGCGCGGAAAAACGTGCGCGCTGCGAAGGGTTTCTGCCAACATGGCCGCGGGAACGAGGTCGCCATGCGCACACCACCACCGTACCTCTCGCTGGACCAGGCTGTCGACGCGCTGCTCGCGATCGGGCCACAACTGGCCTTGGCTGCGCCGTTGGGGCTGGGCAAGCCGAACCGGTTGTTGAATGCGCTGTATGCGCGCATCAAGGCCGATCCGACGCGACAACTGCGGCTGTACACGGCCTTGTCGCTCGACCTGCCGGCGGCCGGCAGCGAGCTGGAGCGAAGGTTCCTCGATCCTTTCCTGGCCCGCCACTTTGGCGCGAACTATCCACGACTGGATTACGTCATCGACCTGAAGGCCGATCGCCTGCCGTCGAACGTGTGCGTGGAGGAGTTCTATTTCCAATCTGGCGCGATGCTGCATTCGGCGCAGGCGCAGCGTGCCTATTCCAGCGCGAACTACACGCACGTCGCGCGCGATCTCGCCGAAAGCGGCATCGACGCGATCGTGCAACTGGTCGCGCGCCGCGGCGAAGGCGATGGCGCGCGCTACAGCCTTTCGTGCAATCCCGACCTGACCCTGGATGCGCTGGACGCGCTCGCCGCGGCGGGCAAGCCGCGCCCGCGCGTGATCGGCGTGGTGCACCCGGAGCTGCCTTTCCTCGGCGGCGACGCCCTGGTCGGCGCCGGGTTCTTCGATGCACTGGTCGAAGAGACAGCCGCCGCGCAGCCGCTGTTCGCGCTGCCGCTCGGATCGGTCGATCTGACCGAGTACGCGATCGGCCTGCACGCCAGCGCGCTGGTGCGTGATGGCGGAACGCTGCAGATCGGCATCGGTGCGCTGTCGGACGCGATCGTGCAGGCGCTGCTGCTGCGTCATGGGCGCAACGCGGACTATCGCGCGGCCTTGCTCGCGTT
Source organism: Dokdonella sp. (assembly GCA_030150315.1). Lineage (GTDB taxonomy): Bacteria > Pseudomonadota > Gammaproteobacteria > Xanthomonadales > Rhodanobacteraceae > Dokdonella_A. The sequence continues at coordinate 1,267 of JASLGB010000328.1, forward strand.
GCGCGGCGGCGAGGCCGCAGCGGACGCACCGGCCACGCGCTTCGGTGGCGAGGCCGCGTTCGTGCGCGGCCTCTACGGCGCCAGCGAAATGGTCATGGACGGCTTCATGCACCTGCGTCGCGCCGGCATCCTGACGCGGCGGGTGGTGGACGACCTCGACCGTCAGCGCCGCATCGACGCGGCGGCGTCGCCCGACCCGGAAATGCTGCGCGGCGGCCACTATCTGAAGGGCGCGTTCTACCTCGGCAGCAAGGCCTTGTACGACTGGCTGCGCACGCTGCAGGGCGAGGACTGGGACGGGCTGGAAATGAGCCGCGTGTCCGACGTCAATCAGCTGTACGGCGGACGCGAAGCACTGGATGCCGCGCAACGCCGCGACGCGCGTTTCTTCAACACCTGCATGATGGCGACCCTGCTGGGTGCGGCCACTTCCGATGCATTGGACGACGGTCGCGTGGTCAGCGGCGTCGGCGGCCAGTACAACTTCGTCGCGATGGCGCGCGAGCTGGTCGACGGCCGTTCCGTGCTGCTTCTGCGCGCGACCCGAAAGAACGGCCACCGCGTCGAATCCAACCTGCGCTGGAACTACGGCCACACGACGATTCCGCGCCATCTGCGCGATGTCTACGTGACCGAATACGGCGTTGCCGACCTGCGCGGAAAGTCCGACGAGGCCTGCGTGCGCGCGATGCTGGCGATCTGCGACGCACGCTTCGTCGACGGACTGGCCGCGGCGGCGATCCGCGCCGGAAAGCTGCCGCGCGACTTCCGCGTACCGGACCGCTGGCGTGCCAACACGCCGGACAGCTTGCGCGCGGCGCTGCGGCCATTCACGTCGAAAGGGCTGCTGCCTGCCTTTCCGTTCGGCAGTGATTTCGATGCCGTCGAGCAGCGCCTGCTGCCGGCCTTGCTGTGGCTCAAGGCGGCCAGTGCACAACCGCGGCGCTGGCCCGGCCTGTTCGGTGCGCTGCTGAATCCCGGAACGCCAGCCGATGCGCAAACCTGCCTTGCCCGACTCGGCTTCGAAAGCACACGCGACGGATGGCGGCAGCGGCTGCTGGCGCGACTGGTAGAGGGCGCGCTGACGCGCACGCACGCGGCCAAGTAAAGCATCGGATTGCGTCACGGCCCTTGGCAACGTCGCGCATGTGCCGATCGCAACGGCTGCCTTGCACGGACTCGATGGCGACGCCGGGTAGCTCCTTCTCGGCTAGGTCGTCGGCAGCACCGGATAGAGGATTTCGCCGTAGCCGCCGTGCGGGTGCTCGATCATCAGCTCGACCAGCAGCGGCACCAGCGACATCAGCAGGTTCGATCCATCGCGCACCTGCTCGCGATTGACGCGGCTGTTCCAAGTGGCACCGCCGTGCACCAGCTGGTTGCGCAGCACATACAGCCGGTCGAACACGACGGCCAGAACATGCTCGGTGCCGCCTTCCATCACGGCGCGCATGGCGAGCTGGTTGTCGTCCTTGAAGCGGGTCTCCCAGCGGCCGCTGCTGTCGTGTTCGCGCAGCGCACGCCAGAACGGCTCGAACACGTACTTGTTGCGGATCATCGTGCGGATCGGCCCGGTGAACTGGCTCAGCAGAAGCGAGGCCATGCGCTCCCGCGCATCGAGAGTGACCAGTCGGTTGAAGAACACCGCCAGCTGATCGCGCGCCCTGCCGTCCAGCGCCACCTCGTTGGCATAGGCCGCATTGAAGGCAATCCAGAGAAAGACGAATCGTGCGTCGTGATCGTCCTGTTCGCTTTCCGCGCGCCCGATCCAGCTGAGCGCCCGATGCAGGCGCACGCGCGTGCTTTCGTCGTGTTCGTCGATGCGTTGCGCGAATTTCGCCTTCAGCCGCGCCGCGACGCCTTTTTCCGTCATTGCCATCCCCCCGTGGATGGCCAGAGCATTCCATGCGCGCCGGCGGCGGACAAGCGTGCGGGACAGGCGAAAAACGCGGAAACGAAAACGCCACGGTGGCCGCAATCCCTGCGGCCACCGTGGCGCCCCGTCAAGCGTGGCCGGATCAGCCGTTGCGCGGACCCAGCGCGTGCAGCGGAAGCACGTCGCGACGATCGGTGACGATACGGTCGCCACCGGCTTCGCTCAGGTTCGGCGTGGTCACCGGCAGCGTGAAGAACGAGCCGAAGTTGAAGCTGAAGCTCGGGCCCTTGTCGACCGAGTTTCCGCCCGGGCGGTTCGCATCGTCACGGATGCTGCCGAGGAAGTCGCGGTCGATCTTGGTCATGTAACCGCCTTCGTTCATGCGCTGCCAACCGCCACCGGACTTGTCTTCGTAGATGCTGACGCCGTCGTCGTTGGCCCAGTCGACGAGCTTGCCGCCATCGGCCACCTGGCCGATCTGCAGATCGCCGAGTTTGTTCAGGTCGACGCCCTGCACCACAAAAGCATGATAGCCCTATGTGATTACCAGATCGGTCGACAGCGTCATGTTGGTGTTCTAGTCGTACGGCGTGGTGTGGATCGTGATCTTGGTGCCGTCATCGAGGTGCATCGTCATCGTGCCGTAGAAGTCACCGACGGCCTTGCCGTTGTGCTCGAAGTGCGGGTCGCCCCAGATGCGCGTCTTCTCGCCGGTTTCCTTGTTGGTCAGGATGAACTCGGAGTTGCCCTCGTTGAGATCGAGCGTGTAGTTGCCAAGGTCGATATGCGCCTTGCCGCCGTCCTGCTTGACCTCCCACGGGCCGTTCTGCGTCGGCACGATGCCCTGGGCGTTGTTCAAGGTGTCGATGATCGCGTCGGCTTCGATCTTGCTGATGTGGCCGTCGAGCGCGGCGAAGCCGAGCTGCGACATGACGGTCGCGCGCTCCTTCGGGTCGAGCTTGGACAGGTCGGCCTTGTCGAGCGCATCGCTCACGCGCTGCTGGTTGGCGCAGCCGTCGCAGGTGTTGAGCATGCCCTTCGACGCGCCCATGAACAGCGCATCCTTGAAGGTCGAAACAACCTTGTCGATGCCGAAGCCGAGCAGGCCGCCGAACAGCGGATTGGTCGGGAACTTGGCTGCCGCCTGCGCGATCGGCGACGGGATCCACGGCTGCGTCGAGCCACCCATGTTGCCGATCAGCGTACCCAGCGCACCGCCGACCGCGCCGCGCAGCGAGTCGGACGGGTTCCAGCCCTGATGGCCCTGCGGCACATTGGTCTGGCCGAGGTTGCCGCCGGTGAGCGTATCGAACAGGCGCCCGGTGGATTCGAAGCGGCTGATCATGCCGACCACGGTGTTCGCGTCGGAGTCGCTGATGTAGCCATCCGCCGCCAGCGTGTCGATGGTCGACATCAGAACATTCTTCTCCTGCGTCGACAGGGCGTTCATGTTGGCCGTGTCGAGGGCGGAACGAATGCGATCGGCTCCCGCGCTGCTGTCGACCTTTGCCATGGAACCGTCGACGGCTCCACGGAACTGCATGTTCTGGACGTTGTTTCCGTTTCCAAAGATGGCCGACATGGCGCTTCCCCTACCGTGATGAGTTGAAGATGTTCGGTGGGCAGTGTGCAAAGCGCGTCGCCGAGCGAACAGCCGGGACTATCCCTAGGTAGGGAATACCCTTGCGCGGATTCACGGTTGCGCAGGATCGAATCGCGCCCAGGAACGCAGGGTGCGCTTCGAAGGGCGGACGGCGTTCGAAACGAAGCGAGGCGGCATTGCGCCGCCTCGAACAGAACGGAAGTCGGCCAGTCCGGCCGCGACTCAGCCGTGGTAGACCGGCTCGATGGTCAGCTTGCCGAGGGCGCTGTCGGCAAAGCGTTGCATCAGCTCGTCCTGGTTGGCCAGCAAGGTGTCGTAGGCATCGCGCGAGCGCACGTCGGCACGCAGCTGCCAACCGTCCTCGGTCTGCGCCAGCCACAGGTCGGTGCCGGGCAGCACGTCGTTCTGCATGCGCAGCAACACCTCGCGCGAACGGCCGCCGCGCTGGCTGCGCGGATCGCTGACGAGCATCTGCTTGACGTGCTTTTGCACCAGCTCGGACAAGGCCGGCGCGACATGGCCGGACGCGGCCGCCTGTTGCGCGTGCTGCGGGACTGCTTGTGGCTGCGCGGCAGGCATCTGCGCCATGTCGGCCGTCATCGGCGTTGATCCGCCGCCACTGCCGGCCTGCGCCGAGCCGGAGCCGGCGTCGCCTTCTTCCATTTCGTCGTCGCCGTGCGCGACGCGCGACGCCTGGCCGACCTGCGCTTCGCCGTCAGCCGCCTTCCGGGCTGCCTGCTGCGCCGCCTCGGCTTCGCCGCTGCCGCTCTTTTTCGTCTCGCCGCCTTGCCTGGTGTCGCCGCCAGCGGCGGCCTTGTCGAACTTCGGCGAATCGGCGAGCGGCTTGGGCTGCGCGTCGTCGGCCGGCGCACGCGCCTGCGCCTCCTGCGCCTCCTGCGCTGCCCGAGCAGCCTCGGCGGACTTCGAATCCATCGGCGCCTGCGGCTTGGTCTCGTACGAGGTACCGCGTGTTTCCTGCGGCTGCTCGCCGGAACTGTCCGCCGGTGCGTGTGCGCCGCGATCCTCGACCTTGGCAAACGCCTGCTGCATCAGAGCGCGGAACCGCTCGGCCGAATTCATTCCTGCCAGTTCTCCGGCGAACCGCGGCGGCGGATTGGAGTTCGCGCGCGCGTCGTGCGCGGTCGGCTTGTCGTTGGCCAGAGGTCGCTCCGAACTGCCCTGCGAGCGCATGAGGTTCGCAAAGCGCGTGATTTCCTCGCGCGACGGCGCCTCTCCGGCCTGACGCGCAACGCCTTCGCGCACGGCCGTGTCGGTGCTGATGCGATCGAAGCGGGCACGCTCGTCGGCGGCATGGCGGCGTTGGCGGTTCGCGGCTTGGCTGGACAACACATCGTTGTTGATCATGGGATCACCTCATCGCTTGCGCTGGCAGCCGGAAGAGTTCTTCACCGTCCTGCTCTTCCCGGCGTTCTTCCTCGTTCTGGACCTGGCGCGTCCATTCGCCACGGAAATTCTCGAGTGCGTCGACCTTCGCCTGCGCCGCGCGCAACTTGGCCACTTCCTCGCGCAGTCGCTCCTGCGCCTGCTCGACCAGCCGCTCGGCCTGCGCCACGATCGCGGTGCCCTTGATCAGCTCGTTGTCGAGCCATTCGCGGTGCCGCTCGGCGCGCTCCAGCCAACCCGGCGCAAGATGCTGCGGATCGAGAAGGGCTTCGTGGCAGGTGTTCTGGTGCGCCGAGCGGCGATCGAAAACGTCGCTGCGCATCTTCAGCGCCTTCTGCAGTAACTGCTCGGCCTGCTGCACTTCGTTGCGACATTCGGTGACGCGCTTTTGTTGGGCATCCAGACGCAGGTCGCGGACACGGGACAAGGGCTCGAGCGGAAAGCGCTTCATTTGAACATCCCGATCAGGCGCACGACGGCGTCGTCGTAGCCGCTGAGGGCCTCCGCCGGCTGGCGCAGGAAGTCGTTGATCTCGTTGATCTTCGCCACCGCGATGTCGGCCTCGGGATCGTTGCCGGCGCGGTATTCGCCCAGCTGGATCAGGAGTTCGATCTCGCGGTATTTGGCCAGGTAGCGACGCAGCAGCCCGGCGGCCTGCTGATGCTCCGGCGAGGTCACGCGCGGCATCACGCGGCTTGCGCTGGAAAGGATGTCGATCGCGGGATAGTGGTTGGCCGCAGCGAGTTTCTTGGACAGATAGATATGGCCGTCGAGGATCGAGCGCACTTCCTCGCCCACCGGATCGCTGCCTTCTTCTTCCTCGATCAGCACGGTATAGAACGCGGTGATCGTGCCGCGATCGTTGTTTCCGGCGCGCTCGAACAGGCGCGGAAGCGAGGAGAACACCGACGGCGTGAAGCCGCGCCGCGTCGGCGGTTCGCCCATCGCCAATCCGACATCGCGCAGGGCGCGCGCGAAACGCGTGACCGAATCCATCATCAGCATCACGCGCATGCCCTGGTCGCGGAAGTACTCCGCGATGGCCGTGCCGACATAGGCGACACGGCTACGCTCCAGCGCCGGGCGATCGGAAGTGGCGACCACCACGACACTGCGCTTGAGCCCTTCCTCGCCGAGGCTGTCTTCCATGAATTCGCGCACTTCGCGACCGCGCTCGCCAACCAGCACGATGACGTTGA